>JANOZG010000208.1:0-10129 GCA_031429275.1 Planctomycetota bacterium | reverse complement strand
CACGCTTGCTGCCATACCTCAGCAGGAATTGGTTTTTGATGCGCTGATGAAGAAGATCGAATTCTCATCCGGAAGTCTTGATGCGAACGCACGAAAACTGGCGATTGACTACTGCGCCCAGAGATTTCCTGATCGCTTGCTCCCCTACCTTGTACGTCGCATGTCTGCGGCCGATTTTCCTGAGATGGATTTTGACATTATCGGAATGGCATTTCCGAATTACGACGAGATCAATGTGCTTGGCGATATTGGTGAGCAAGCAGAGGCCGCAATTCCAGCCTTGATGAAGCATCTTTCCGCAGGCGATCCGATTGCTCGCGAGGCAACGATCCGGGCGCTTGTCCGAGTTGGCCCAGGCGATCCAGAAGTCATGCAGTCACTGACGAAGTGTTTCACCGATCACAACGAGCAAGTACAAAGCACGGCGGTTTATCAGGCAGGTCGCTATGGAATTCTCGCAAGGCCGTTGGGGCCTGAGTTTGTGAACTTGCTCGATGCAGATAGAAAGGAAGTCCAATGCTGGGCGGCAGCAGCCTTGATTACCTCGGAGTTCGATCCAGAGCTTGGATTCAAAAAGTTGCTTGAAAACATCCGAACTGGTACAACTGCGGATCGCAGACAAGCACTGACGACACTTGCAATGCTGGGAACTCGTTCGGAATCGTTCCTGCCAACATTGCGCACGATGGTTGATGATCCCGATTCCAACGTTGGCCGAGAAGTTCGCGAGACCATCCGCCGTATTGAAACCAACGATCGTATCGTCACTCACGCGGAGGAAGCTGCGAAGAAGGCCGAACGAAACCAGGCTCCACCCCAGACCGGCGTCTTGACTGGCCGGATTGCCATTGATGGCGTCCTGCCGCAACTCCCAAAACTTCGCATTCCAACTCCCGATTTGGAGAATGCAACAGCCAATATTGTTGTACCAAACGCTCCGCAAGCGACACCAGAACGCATTGCGGAATTACGCGAACTGCTTCGTTTTCGGTGGGGGCTCGCGGTTGATGGCATTCAGGTCGGACTAGCCTTGATCGGTGATCGAAATCAGTTTGAACCCTCAGAGAAAATCTCATTTCAAGTTTACATTCGCAACGCTACTGAGGAGCGGATTACACAAAAGCTGCGTTGGTTTGATGCCGCAAATTCGACATCGCTACTTAAATCCCTAACAGGAGGCCCAACCAACATTTCTCTCTCTGTTCAATCAGGTAGCTCGCCTGGTCAGGAAACTGAACTGCGTTTGGAGCCTGGAGAGATTCGGGAACTTCCCCGCGGTCGCTTCGAATTGAATACAGCAGGCTTGCAGCCCGGCGTTTACAACATCGATGCGAACTTCCCAGTGATATTTCCAAACCAAACTGGAGAGTCCGAAACCAGGATTGCACGACCGATCGATTCGGGCGGAATCGAAATCCGAATCGATGCTGATAAGGATTCGCAGTTGGCCAATCAAGCAATCACAACTGAAACAAAAATATCGCTGCTCGGAGAACCAAACATGAACGATGACTTGAAGGAGATTTCTGAACTGATTGCCTCAGGGAAAACAATACCTCGAGAACTCAACGACAAGTATGACGCTGTTCATCTGAACCTGACTGCAGCCGAACGTCTGAAGTCCGTCAAGCTGCTCGCCGTTCCAGATTTTGTAATGCAAGTTCTCCTTTCGGAGCCAACCTAACTCTTGCGCAGAAAAAGTCGGGCTTCTCTCTGAGTTGAAGGATCTGAACTTCGGTAAAATGGAGTTTGGGCTACAGGAATGCATGGCGAATGTAGCGACCGAGTACGCGCAAGCCGACCCAGCGGCCACACGAGAATGGCTCGCGCAGTTTCAAGGTGCGGAGTACGGAGTAGGCATGGGTTTGACGGCAGTCTTGAAGGCGGCCAAGCAAAAGGATCCTGCGACAAGCCTCGAAATACTGAGATCACTGAGCGACGCTGAAGGAGAATGCATTGTAACTTGTGGCGACATCCCAAAATACGATCTTCCTGCAAGCGATTGGTTGAAGGAAGTGCAGCGGTTTAAGTCACACGCACTGCGATCATGCTTCCTGGGCGGGCCGATGGTATTCCATTTCGGTGAAGAGAGTCCTGAAGCCGCATTGGACTACATCCTCTCGATTCCCAAAGAAACCCGAACCCCACAGCTAGGTTACCAATTGGTGAGTTGCGTACTGCGTAGCAAGCGATTCACCTGGACTGAAATCCTGGACTGGATGGAAACGAAACTGCCAATCGAAACTCGTTCTCCTGAGCACTATGGCCTACTCGCCGACACATGGTCGCAGCAGGATAACGCGTCATTTCAACTATGGTTTCAAGAACTAAAAGACCCGGTGATACGGGATGAAGCGATCAGGGGAATTCAGGCCATTGGGCAGCCGCAAGATTGGGCTGCGATGCTCGCGCTTGCACAACAGATTACGGACCAAACCAAACGTCAGTCGAAGGTCGCATGGGTCCTTAATGCCTGGAAACTCACTGACCCCTCTGCCGCACTGGCGCAATTGGAGAATGCAGACGTCAGCAAAGAAAGACGAACTCAGTTGCACCGCGACATCACTGCCCGGTTGGCGCAGGTCGCTAAGGTCAGCCAGCCGGCTTTCATTCCGCAAGTCAATCCGAATAGGGAGCATGCAGACCAGGAGTCAGAGCAGCCGATGCTTGGCCAATGGGATATCTCGCCAACGCCAGCCAAGACAGGAATCGTCCCGCAAGCGGAGTCAATGACGCTGATGTTCTCCGAGCAGGGCAAGTTTGAGAGATATGTGCAAAAACAGGACTTCATTGAATTTGCAGCAGGTTCGTGGAAAATCGATGGTAATAAAGTCTCGGTCAATTTCAGGCCGTTCGCAATGCAGCCAACAGGCAATGCAGAGGTCGAAGCCACATTGCAGCTTGATGCACCTGACGGCTTGATCTTTAATGGCACTCGCTTTCTCAAGCGATCGCCCGCGACTCCGGTTACGCTCGATGGAAAACATCCGCTTCATAGAATTGTTAACGATATATTGTCAAAGCTAAACGCGAGTGCGCCTCAGCCTGAGGATGCCAATCATGTTATGCGGATGCTTAATACGAGTGATCCCCATGAAACCTGGCAATTGGTTCAGCTCAGCGACAAGCCCGCGATGTCCGCTACGCAGGTTGTCAACCGATTTGATGCATCCAGAGCTACGGGATATCGTTTGCTGTTCACGCGAGACGACCGCGAGTCAGCCAACACGATGCAGCAGGCCGTACTTTTGCCAAGCGAGCAACCATTCCGCTTACGAACCGAGCAGATTGAGCTTGTGTTGTTCGCGGTCCAACCAATGAAAGCTCCCGTCGAATTGAAGTCGCATATTGCGTGGTTGCCAGCCCAGTCACGAATGACAACTCACGATATGTGTTTGGGAGAAGGGCAGGGTTACACGTGGTTCGTTCGAGCGCCCTTGCATGTGAGCGATAGGTTAATTCGTGGTTCGCAACTCGTCGGTGGTGATGACATGCTTGCGACTTTAGTTCAATCGGCGATTTCCACGAAAAACATGCCGCCCGGTTCCGATGCGAATGTGGCTTCGGCGATGTTAGTTAATTACGGTGATCACGCTGTGGCGGCGGTTGAACAAGCCGTTCGCCGGAAGAAGCCTGAGGACGAAATGTGGCACATCATTGGCAGCCTGGCAGGGATTCGCACCGAAGCCTCCACTACGCTATTGATACAACTTTATCAGTCAGACGATGCGGACATTCGCAGAGCCGCAGCCTATTCGCTCGTTCACAAGCCGTATCGCCACGAAGCCTCGCGGGTTTATCTTGACTTGCTTAAGAATCGCATGAGTGTCGAAGCATCCACCGCAGCGTGTATCGAACTCGATTTGAAAGAGGCCATTCCGATTCTAGTTGAACTATTTAAAAATACGAAAAAGCCATCCAGCTTGGGTGAACTACACACGATCTTCGAGGCCCGCCGAACTTTAGAGGGCAATCCGACCCCACGGTCGCTGCTGGACGCATCCGAAGTCATCTATCAATCGCGTGCTACTGATCCGGCAGACGAAGGTTCGGAGGTTGGCAATGCGATGGAGCAGTTCACGGATTCCGTGGACCACGAAGCCGTAATCATCCTCGCATTGCAGATGGCTAATTATCGCACCAAAGGCAGCAGCGATCATGTCCGCGGTTTTGGGACAACGATTCTCAAGTCGCAGAAGAGTGCTCAGGCATTGAACTTCATGGCGAAGGTCGTGGAGTCGTTGCCTTCAAGCGAGCGCGACCAACTTCTGCAAAGCATGAGACCGTTCGCGCCAGAAAAATGAGCATCCATTGCTCTGCCTTTTGTTCTCTGTCTTTGTCCGTCTCGGCAGTATGCACGATTGCGCTGAAAACCGACAACACAATCGAGGACCCTAATCCCATCGAACTCCCACACAGATAAAACCAACATTGACTGGCGGTCCAGGAATTTGAAAGCAAATGAGTGGTTGTCAGCGACCAACGCAGTTCGAGACGAATGCCCGTGCGTTTCCGGGCGATCTTTGTTCGCTGGGCTAATCAGTTCGATCGCGGCGATCGATCCCGCCAATGCTGCGAGCGAAAATCAATACTTAGTGCGCGTCGGGAAATGGGTGTGGAGCTGAAAACGGCTGTCGTTTGGGGTTCGGTTTTGGGGTAAAGATTCAGGGCGCGCAGACGGAGTTTTTCGTGTTGCGTGGTCCGGTTCTGGGCAATTTTGTCACGCTTTGCGCGTACGTTCCTTGCGGCCTTCGCTGAAGTCCGGAAGTTTTGTGGCGTTTGAGCCGTCGTGTCAGGCCGCTCGGCGACAACGGGCGGCTTCACACTTGGGCTGTTCCCGAGCGATCAGCAGGCGGCCCAGAACGTGCAGGTTGCGGCCCAGAATTCCCAGGCTGATGTACCGCTCAAAACCCAGCTCTGATCAATCGCGACATTGCTTCTGGCCATTGCCCGACTGGAGCGCGCCAATCGCAGATTCCACACCCGAATGATTCTGTTTTGCGGCGAGACAATCTTCGTTGGCCTCAGCCAGTTGTTTCACAGATTGCTTTGCACCGGGCTTCGGAAGACACAGGCTCGGCACAATGTCGGACAGTTCAGTCTGGTTCTCGGGCGAATGAAAACCGCGATCAAACGACAGACGACGAATCCGGTTGTTGAAGCGTTTCTGCAGGATCTTTGTCTGCTCGACGGCCACGTCTTTGTCGCCCTGCTCGCGTGGCATCAAACTGTGATGAACAATGAAACACGCAGCGTCCTCATACACCAGAACCTGACGGCCGAACTGCACCGGTTCTCCGGCCTTGCCGCGCTTGTAAAGCTGCGTGTGTGGTTCGAACATGCTGAACAGTTTGTCGCTGTTCGGCACAGTTTCGGCTTTCATGACACGGCGTTCGGCGGTGTTCTGAACTCGTTCGGTGCGCGCGATGAATGCCTGCAACGTATGATCGCCGAAGACATCGTCCGGTGTCGCGGCGGGTAAGCTCAGACTCGTGCAGAGTTCGCGTGCCAGCTTCACAAATTTCCTGCTTTGCTTCAGCAATTTCTGGTATTCCTTCTTCATTCTTCACTTGTAATTTTGTCCCTTCTTTCCAGCGATGCGATCAATGTTGCGAGACGCAAGTCTGACTTTCTCCCACAAACTTGCCTGCTGTCGCCAGCCCGGAAGATCGTACGTTTTTGTCAGTGGCAGGCAAATCGAAATGATCTTTCGCACGCCATCACGGATCAGTGAGCTCTCGGTCGGATAATGAATGCAGGTTTCGCGTTCGGAACAATTGCATGGCCCTCGGCAACAATCATCTGACTGATGGAATCAATCGTGGCAGGACGAAGCAGGCAGACGTTGTCGCGAATTCGCCGCCAGTCGAACGAAGTCTTCTCGTCCCACTCACCGACCCCCATGATGCCACGTAATCGACAATGATTGTCCGACAAGTCCTGCAGTCGATCGTAATCCAGATTGCATCCCAGTCGCACACTGGCGAGGACCACAATCTGCCAGTAATCCATGCCTTCACGACCGCAATCGCTGCGTGAATCGCCGTTGACATCCTGAGCCACCAGCTTGAGAATCTGTTCACAAAGGTCTGACTTCGAATACAGATGCTGCAGCGTTTTGAGAATCGGGATGATCTCGTCCGGATATTCCAGATTCAGTTGGATCTGATCGATCGACTCAGTATCCAGTCGCCTCTGCTTTGAGTACCCTTTACGCATCGATTCACTCCTCGAAGATGACACCAAGATTTCCGTTTTTGGACCTGTTAAACCATCTACGTAAATTCCAGTCGTGATCTTCGTGGAGTTTTTTTGTTTCTCACTCTGCGTTTTTATCACTCAAGTCCATTTACGGACGCGCACTATCTACACAAATATTTGTTGGTGCGAATGATTGTTGGTGCGTAAGATTGTTGGAGGACGTGAAGAGTGAATCAAGGAAGGGAATTGTGGAATTGTTCCATGGAGGGTTATTTCGGTGGAGCTTCGACTTCAGAAACGGTATCGGCACTTGGTGGAATCTCATTTGAATGTGGTGCAGGCGGTGGCGGCAGGGATCAAGGCGATTCCGGGCGTAGAAAAATCGTTTGCCGCCACTCAGGCGGCGTGGAGGTTTTTCAGGAACCCGGACGTAACGCTCCACGAGTTGATCGGGCCGTTGCAGGATGTGGGCCGAGAAGCCTGCATGGTCAGTGGCTCGCCATATGCTCTGATTGCCTTCGACTGGTCGAAGATGGATTACGACGGGCATGCCAACAAGCCCGATCTGACGCAACTCAGCCATGCACAGGACCTGGGCTACGAGATGGCCACCGCATTGCTGATTGATGCGGCTGACGGATCTCCCCTGGCACCGATGGGACTTTCCGTGCTGTGTTCTCTCGGGATGTATTCGACAGAAAGTAAATCCGTTCAGCCGCCGGTGGCCCATCTGGATCAGGTGCTGTCGTGGATGGAGCATTCGAACTCATGGAACCTGGGTCGGCGTCCGGTGTTTGTCATCGACCGCGAAACTGATTCCGTGAAGCATCTTCGTGCATGGGACGCCGCCGGACATTTGTTTTTGGTCCGGGCAGATGATCGTCGGCTGAGTTTTCGAGGCAGCTCTCAACTGCTTTCGGAAGTGGCCCTGACGCTTCAGCATGAGAGCTCCTTCAAGTCGTATGGAAAAGTTTCCATTCGCGGTCAGATGGGAACGCAGTCGATCGCTGAGACCGAAGTGATCCTCGATCAGCCTGCAAATGGCACGACTGCGGATGGGAAGTCGTGTCGCATTCCTGGGGTACCGCTGAACGTGCGACTCGTCGTTGTGCATGTACGAGACGACGATGGCAAACTCCTGGCAGAATGGTGGCTGCTGACGAATGTGCTTGATATTTCAACGTTGCAGATTGCAACGTGGTACTACTGGCGATGCCGCATCGAAACATTTCACAAGCTGCTGAAATCCTCCGGGCTGGAACTGGAAGAATGGCTGCAGGAATCGGCTCTTGCGATTACCAAACGTCTGCTGGTGGGCTGCATGGCCTGCGTCACTGTGTGGGCATTGCAACGTCAGACAACGCCCGAAGTCGAGACGTGCAAGTCATTTCTCGTGCGTCTGAGCGGTCGTCAGATGAAACGCAAGCGTCCGGTGACGGCTCCCGCCCTGATGTCCGGCCTGCACCTGCTGCTGACCATGCTGCAGGTACTGGAATTTCACACAGTCGAACAACTCCAGGCCTACGCCAAAATCGCCGCTCCGGTCCTGCGACTATGAAATGGTTTGTGTAGATACCTATGGGAATTCGGCTACTGCATAGCTTCGTCGCTGTTGCGAGCGTCACACTGGCGGTTTATGCCGCGATCCTTTGGGTCTTAACGATTCGGACCGTGATCGGGATCGCGATCGTACTCTTTATTTGTTATCTGCCGTGCTCCATGATGATGATGGAGATTGCCGTGCTCGACCGCTTCGCATCGCCACTTTACTTGGCGATCACAATTATTCTCTCGGGAAACGCGGTTGCGGCGATTTCGATTATCGCAGTCATTCTTTTGAGACGCTACTTGGTTCGGGTAGAATGGGCGAGGTTCCTATGATCGCACGCCAACCGGTGAGAGCGCATAAGGCATGAAACGATTCGGTGCGATTGATAGTCGCCTTTTGCTCCGCAAAAGTAGCGAGAGTGGACGCGACTTTGGCCGGAGCGAAAAGCGACTATCTTTCCGAGATTTTCCTGAAAGGATTTCGCTGCGGCTGTGTGAAACCAGGTAGAGCGAGGTGTTTTGATGGGTTTTCGACCATAATCCTTGCTCTGATTGGTTTCGTTCTTGCCTGGAATCTGAACACACATGAGCCAATGGCCGGAAACGAGCGAAAGTCTGATATTGCGGATACGTGATCCGCAGGACGCGCACGCATGGTCGCAGTTCATGGCGATTTATCAACCGGTCGTCTATCGGCTGTCCAGGCGGCGAGGACTGCAGCACGCGGATGCCGAGGATTTGTGTCAGCAGGTTTTTCTGTCCGTTGCCAGGGCGGTTGAAACCTGGGAAGTTCAACCGGACGGTCCGCGTTTTCGCAATTGGCTGGGGCGTGTCACTCGCAACGCAATCCTCAACGCAATGACTCGGACCAAACCCGATCGCGCAACGGGGACGTCCAGTGTGCAAGACTTGCTGCTGGACATACCGGACTGTAGCGACATGACCAGTGCGATTTTGAACGAAAGCCGAATGGAGGCGTATCGTTGGGCTGCCAGACAGGTGCAGACCGAATTCAGCGCATCAACCTGGACGATGTTCCACGAAACAACCATTGGCGGTCGCAGCATCACGGACGTGGCGAAGACGCTCGGCAGTAGCAGCGGCGCAGTCTATGTCGCACGCTGTCGCGTCATGCAACGCATCAAAGACAAAGTGAACGAAGTGTCTGATTTTTGGAGCCTGGAATTATGAAGTCTGCAACACAGTGTCTACAGACATCGGACATCGAAGCGTTGCTTGCTGGAACGGTACCGGCAACGCAAAGCGAATTATGGGAGGAGCACTTCTCTTCGTGCGAAAGTTGCCGCATGGCGATGGCGGGCCAGGTCGGCGACCAGGAGTGGTGGCGCGAAGCTGAACAATCGTTGATGAGTGCATCGATTCCAGAAGTGCGTGACTCCGTAAAGAGCGAAGCGGATGAACGTGAGAGCATCGAGGATCTTCTGAAACTTCTCGGACCGACGGACGACCCGCAGATGTTGGGACGAATCGGCTCGTATGAAGTGTTGGGCGTTCTCGGACGCGGCGGTATGGGCGTCGTCTTCAAAGCCTTCGATGCCCCACTCAATCGTTTTGTCGCGATCAAGATGTTACTGCCGCATCTGGCTGCTTCGGGAGCCGCTCGTAAACGATTCGCTCGCGAGGGACAAGCGGTCGCGGCGGTTGTCGATGATCATGTGATGGCGATTCACTGCGTCGACGAGTGGCAAGGCGTGCCGTATCTGGTGATGACCTATTCACGCGGCGTTTCATTGCAAAAGCGACTGAGTGACAATGGGCCGTTGGAAGTTCGCGAGATTCTGCGCATAGGCATGCAAGCCGCCAAGGGACTCGCCGCAGCTCATGCACAAGGCATTGTGCATCGCGACATCAAACCGGCCAACATCTTTCTCGATCAAAAAGTCGAGCGTGTGCAGTTGATGGACTTTGGGTTAGCCCGCGCCGTTGATGACGCCAGTCTCACTCGCAGCGGCACACTCACCGGCACACCGCAATACATGTCACCCGAACAAGCTCGCGCCGAAACGGTCGATCATCGCAGCGACTTATTCAGCCTTGGAAGCGTCCTCTACGCCATGTGTACCGGCCACGCTCCTTTCCGAGCCGAGTCCAGCTACAGTGTCCTGCGCCTCATCACCGACACGGAGCCGCGCTCGATTCGCGAAATCAACCCGGACATTCCCGAATGGCTCTGCCGACTGATCTCGCGGCTGATGGCCAAATCGCCAGATGCCCGCTTCGGAAATGCACTGGAGGTCGCAGCCCTGCTTGAGCAGTGCCTGGCTCATGTGCAGCAACCCACATCCGTGCCTCTGCCAGCGTCCTTGGTTCCGCACACCGCTGGCCGCCGTTCGATTTTCAACGTTACTCGGAAAGGAGT
>JANOZG010000207.1:0-14342 GCA_031429275.1 Planctomycetota bacterium | reverse complement strand
CCACAAGCTTTTCCATCGCTCGTCCGCCAGTTCCAGTGGCATGAAATACAAGGCAATCGAAGCCTGCTTGTTCCAGAGCAGAGCGAACGGCCATTACACAAGTCGTCGTCACGCCAAACATCGTCATGCCAATTGTCGGGCGTTCTTTCATTGTTGTGTCGGCAACAGCATTCTTCACCATCCCCGCCATCGCATGCGCCGCATTGCTGAGGACTCGGCGGGAAACCGTATTCAGTCCGGCAATATCGACGACAGAAGGCATCAGGCAAATGTCACTACAGTCAACATACGGAGCCGTGTTTCCACTGGCCATCGTGGAGACCATGAGCTTCGGCAATCCAATGGGTAATGCTCGCATGCCTGCCGTCACAATCGCAGTGCCTCCGCTGCCGCCAAGTCCAATCACGCCCGCGACTTTGCTGTTCTCGTATTGCTGCATCAGCCAGACACGAAACGCATTGGACATTTGATTCACAGCAGCGCCGCGATCCATTGCGTGAACGGCTTTCCACGTTTGACCCGCCGCCGCCAGAACTTGCGCTGCTGTGACTTCTGAAGGCAACTCTGTGACTTTCGCTGTGCTGACGTCGACAGTGATGACGGGAACATTCACCTGTCGCAGACATGCGGCAACCCACGCGAGTTCCTCCGCTTTCGTGTCCATTGTGGCGACAGCAAAGACGACAGGCTGTTGGATGAGTGTCGATGTTTGGTCGCGCACGAAGAAATCCTTGAAGTGAAGCTGAGACATGGCCCGACTCTGGAGAGTCAAGTTACGATGCGTTGGACAGCGATGTTTTGTTCCGCAAAAACTCGCCGGATCTCGGCAGCCATCGCGACTGCATTCGCAGTGTCGCTGTGAATGCAAATCGTGTCAAATTGAAGCGACAATGGAGTGCCGTCGATAGCGGTCACTCGGCCCGCGTGGATGATAGATACAGCTCGCGTTGCGATTTCGGCGGCATCATGCAGCACCGCTTGCGGGTGATTTCGCGGCACCAATGTGCCATCGGCAAGGTAGTTGCGATCGGCAAAAACTTCATGAACAGGCGTCAGTCCGAGGGATACTGCTGCATCAAGTGAGCAGCTTCCTGAGAGTCCTACCAGTTGGCATGTAGGGGAAACGTTTTTTACCGCCATCGCAACTGCGAATGCCGTTTCAGGTGAACTCGCCGCCAGATTGTAAAGAGCGCCGTGTGGTTTGACGTGATGCAGTTTGCCGCCCAATTCATCAGTGATGTCCGCGACAGTCTGTATTTGTTCCGACACCAGTGCGATGATTTTATCCGGTGACATCGGAACTACGATGCGGCCAAAATTTGCACGATCTGCATATCCCGGATGAGCGCCGATCGCGAGGTTAAGATCGATTGCCTCCCGCACGACTTTGCGGATGCGATCAACATCTCCCGCATGCCCGCCGCATGCGACGTTGATCGATGACACGTACGACATCATGTTTAAGTCGAGCGTTTCGCCGTGCAGACCCTCGATTTCGCCAAGATCGCAGTTGAGATCAATGTATTGCACAATGTTCGATCCATGTGCCGTCGAGCGTGTATCGCCAGCGCAACACAATATAACGTCTCGTTCCGTGTCTCCAGCACCGGAACGCACTGCACCGGAGGCTCCTGCCTCCACAGTTTATAAAGGAGGCATGGGCCTCCGAACCGCGTGTTCCGAGGCTGGAGCCTCGGAACAAGTTTCATTGTAGCCTCGGAACAAGCCCCTTTGTTGCGCTACGATTGACGCACCCTACGATTCGCAATCTCGTTGACGGCCTGCCATTCTTCGTCCGTGACCGGTTGGATGGACAGACGACTGCCTTTTTTCAACACCATCATTTGGGACGCCACTGGATGTTCAGTCAGCATCGCGCGTGTGACCGGGTTCTTGAAAACGCTCACCAGTTTAATATCGACCATGTACCAGACAGGGTTTTCGGGAGACACGGCTTCGTCGAAGTACTTGTGGTCAGGCTGCTGAGCAAAATGATCGGGGTAACCTGCCTTAACGACTTCAGCTGTTCCGGCGATGACCATCGGATCGGCGTTACTGTGATAAAACAACACGCCATCGCCGCGCTGGATTTCATCTCGCAGCATGTTGCGAGCCTGATAGTTGCGAACGCCTTCCCAGGAGGTTTTCCTGCCCTTGCTTGCCGCAAGGTCCTGGATGGAAAAAGTCGTCGGTTCAGATTTGAATAGCCAGAAGCGTTGCATGCGATTACTTATTGCTCGACAGAATCTGCAATTCGTCGCGTCGCTTGAACAGTTGATTCAGACGCTCAGTTGAGTACATCTGCACCACTTTTCCCTTGTAACGAATTCGACCACGATCGTCGCTGTCCAGGTGTTGTGAAACATCAACACCAAATCGCTTGAAGACGCGTTCCGATTTCCCTGTGGCGCCAAGTTCCTGATCTTCAAATGCATACAAGGCCGCGAACGTTTCCGGATCAACACCGCGACCTTCTTCAAGATCACGCATAACATCAATCCCGCCGACGGAGACCGAGAAATAGTTGACGTCCGACGCTGCAGCGGTTGAGAAGCCAGCCGCTATGAACGTGTCATTCAGATCCGAAACCGCCTTGCGAGCTTTCTGATATGCGACAAGTGCGTCTGGCGTCAACTGAGCAGATTCGTCCTGTTGAGCGTTCAGTGTTGATGGAAACGCAGAATCCAGGTGACCACAGACGAAGCCGGCTGCGAACAACGCAACTCCACTTCCAAGGGCAGCAATGCGACGCATTTTCAGTATTCTCCGAACAGAACTCGCTTGGGACAAAATTCGTAGTGGACAGATTTCATAGTGAACGAGGTCGAATGCCGCTGTGGAGTTAACCATGAGTTGGGCATCGCGATTTCACGATGTCTTAATGGCCAGAAACCAACAAAATAAGGGACATACGAACTCGCCGCAAGTGCCCGTGAGGGTTGCGGTCAAATTCGGTGCCCCTTTTTTTGCAGTTGTGACCGTTCCCGGCAATTAAGCTGCGCGACGGTCCTGATGTTGCGGCTGGCTTTGAGGCTTCTCAAGTGGCAGCGTGCGGTTTCGGGACGCATCGATCTGCTTCTGCTGACGTCCGGCTGGCCCGAAATGAAAGCTGAGAGCCGCAATCATCCCGCACACTGCCAATGCCGCGAAACAACCAAGGATTGCCGTTTGATCATCTGAAAACATGCCAGAACATCCATCTGAGAATTGTTACCGGAAAAAGAACTGCTGGCTCGACAGATCTGAACAACTGATGCTTGCATTCGACTCCAGAACAACTCTCAGAAGGCGAGATGCTAAGCTGCAAACCGGCAATTCCTGCATATCTCTGTTTTCGACCTTCGACCATGCGTGGCTTCATTCAGCGTTCCAGTGTGCGGCATTCTTCTCAGAGGAGACGAGCGGCCTCAGCAGATTTTCGGGCTCGGAAGCCTGGGTAAACCAGTGAATAGTTTCTGGCAGCGCAAAACTTGCTGATCGAAAGCATCACCATGATTGCGTTCAACTGAAACTATTATCACTGCAATGACGATGACACCGATTGTCAGATGCCACGTGGATCCAGAACGGCGAGCCACTCATGATACAGTTTTGTCATTGCAAGGTGGATGCATGAAAATCACGACCTGCAATCCGACCCGTTACGGGACGAATTTACTGGCGACAAAGTTCATTGTTGTCCTTCTCTTACTTATTTCCGTTTCCGGCTGCACTGATCAAAAGCAGCAGGCTGAGGAGCTTGTTCGCACTGCGATTCAGCACCATGAGGCGGATCGGCCAATTGAAGCTTTGCAGCAGCTTCACAGAGCTGTCGCGCTCAATCCGAGTCTGGCAGAGGCATTCTACCTGCGAGGCACATGCTACGCTGAAATGCACAAGCCGGAAAATGCCCTCGAAGATCTGGCCACTGCGACTCGACTGAAGCCTGATTGGGATGAAGCCTGGTGTGCTCTGGGCATCGCTCAGTTCACCTCCGGCGACGCAGAAAACGCGATCGTTTCGCTCAGCAAAGCGCTCGAACTCACACCTCAGATGATGTCAGCACTGGAGGCCCGTATTCAGGGATTTCGAGAATTGAAGCGAGTGGATGAAGAACTGCAGGACCTCGAAAGACTTTTGCAAATCGATGCAGCGAACAGCGGAGCGTTGGTGCGTCGTGCCACGCTGCTTGCAAAGGCAGACCCTGCGCGGGCGATCGAAGATCTCAGCAACATGATCAGCCACGACCGCGAAAATGCGACCGCCTGGATGAATCGCGGTTTTTGCTACAACCAGACCGGCGATACCGACCGCGCGCTTGCGGATTTAAACATGGCCTGTCGATTGAATGGTCAAGGCCATTCTCCGTGGCTGGAAAGAGGGCGCATCCTCAGGAAGCTCAATCGTACTGACGATGCGGTGAGCGATCTGTCAAAAGCAGCGGAACTGGCACCCAATGAATTCGACGTTTGTATGGAACTTGGCCGTGCCTATTTGGATAAGTCAAATCTCGACGCCGCTGCGTCCAGTTTTCTTCAGGCTGAGCGACTTTCCCCGGACAGTCGCGAACTGGAATTAGCTCTGGCTCATCTGGAAATTCAACGCGGCCAGAATGATGTTGCAATAGAGCGATTGAAAGACCTCCTGATTGATGAATCGTCTCTTTCGGAACCGTTGATCACCGCTGTTCGAGTGACGTTGGCAGAACAGCTTTTAAGTGCCGGTGAAAATTCCGAAGCGATGTTACACGTTCAGAAGGCACTTGCGTCTGATTCCTCCAATACTTCGGCTCTTCGAATTCGCGCAAACCTGCTGGCGAGTTCCAATCGACGCGAGGAAGCGATTCAGGACTATACGCGTTTGATTTCAGCAACTTCGTCAACCAATTCTGCCGCGATTTCGCAAACAGTGCTGGAGCGAGGTCGCCTTCATCTGAAAGGGCAGGAGTGGTATGCAGCGACAGCTGATTTCACGCAATATCTTGTAGACCATCCCAATGATGTCGAAACGCTTAGTCTGCGAGCGCGTTCGCGGTTGGGTGAGCATGATCCGGAGAACGCCATCGCCGATCTGACACTGGCACTGCTCAAGAAGCCTGACGCGGCTGACCTTTATTTGCTCCGTGCCGAAGCATTTGAGTTGTTCAATGCCCCTGCGGCCGCTCTGGCCGACCTGCAGAAGGTTGCTAGCCTTGAGCCGGGAAATGGCGAATTGTTGTTTGGCGTCGCCGAACGATTGTTTAAGGACCGTCAGTTTGCGAAAGCCGCCAGCACACTGGATAGACTTGCCGAATCTCATGCTGGCCAGTTGTCGTTCTCTCAGCGACTGCTTCGATGTCAGGCACGTTTGGCGGATGGCAATGTCGACGGGGCGTACGATGACGTCAAAATCGCTGCGTCAGACACATCGGCATCTGCGGATTCTGTCAGAGCTGCGGAGTTGGCTCAGCTGCAAGCCACGATTGCTCTACGGCGCCATGATGACGCAGAAGTTTTGAGACTGGTTCCGCAGATCCCGGAAAATGCTCTGAATGCAGAACTCCTCTTATTCTATGGCCAGGCTCTGGCAAGAAAGAGCCAATGGGACGAGGCGATTCAAGTGTTCTCCAGGTTGTTAAAGGAAGATCCAGCGAATGCTTCGGCATTGGCGTCGCGAGCATCAGCCTATCTGGCATTTGAGGATGTACAGGCGGCATTGACTGACGCGAATCTGCTTCTGCAAACCACACCTGACGATCCGCGAGCATTGATCATCAAGGGGACATGTCTTTTCAGAAACGACAACTTTCGCGAAGCCCTGGACGTTCTCGATGACCCTGTCCTCATCAGCCGCGATTCCCTTGACGCTCGGTGGATGCGAATAAAGTGCTGCAGCAATCTCAAACTGACGTTTCGGGAAATGGAAGAACTGAATGGGTTTTTGGGTATTGAACCAACCCACGAGGTTGCCCGGTTGCTGCGTGCACAATTACTGGAGCAACTGGGGCACTTTGATGATGCGATCAATGACCTCACCTTGGCACTGCAACGCAATCCCCAAAACCTGTCGGCATTGACCAGCCGCGCATTGCTGAATCAGCGGCGCGGAAAAGCAACTGCGGCAATTGAAGATTTCAATGCGGCCATCGAGCTGTCACCGAATGATTCGATCCTCTATTATCGACGCGGAATTGCAAAGCATCAGAACGGCGCCGACGATGACGCACGCAAGGACCTCGACAAGGCCGTATATCTGGACTCGAAGTTGGCAGATGCGTGGTACGTCATCGGCAATCTCGAAGCTGGACGAGGTAAGTCAGATGTTGCCGTCGCGGCCTATGCGAAGGCCGTCGAGATACAGCCTGAACATGCAGCTGCATGGTATAACCGTGGAAATCTGCTGTTCACTCAGTCAAAAATGCAGCAAGCGATCGATTGCTGGACGATCGCCATCACACTCCAGCCGGAGATGTTTCGAGCCTACAATAATCGCGCTGCAGCGTATGATCGGATGGGACGACCGATCGAAGCCGTTGCAGACTACGAAAAGACGTTGCAGCTGAATCCCGGATTCGTGCGAGCCTGGGATAACCTGGCCTGGTTGCTGGCCACCAGTGACAAAAAGGAGATTCGTGACCCTGAGCGTGCTATCACGCTGGCCGCAAAAGCCTGTGAACTCTCTGAATTTAAAGACTGGACATGTCTTAACACGCTGGCAACGTGTAGTTCAGAAAACAACGATCTTGCTTCGGCTGTAAAATGGGCCAAAGCCGCTCGAGCGATCGCACCAGCGGCGGAACATCCAGAACTGGACCAATTGATTTCCACGTTTGAGTCTCAATTGAAATCGAAACGAATCGCTACGAGACCAGGTGGGACGGTTCGCTGAAGCTAAATCGCTTCTGACACTGCGTCATCGGATTCGTCCAATTCAGTTTCTTCCAATTCAGTTCCTTCCAATTCGTGTTCTTCCCCTGTTATCGGCTGCTTTACAAGAATCCAGATCATCATGGATGAGAGCTCCCAGCAGTCGTGGACTTGCCATGACGACAATTGAGGAGCATCTGTGTGGTCCGGAGTTCGCAGAATTAGAATTGCGTCGGGAGTTGAAATTGAATCGCGAGCCAGTCGTTTCAGACTGGCGGCCAGCGGCTTTCCGGGATCGATCTCGTTCGCATTCTTGTACGGCGGATCGAAGAAGATCAAGTTGTAGGGCATCATGTCTTCTCCGCCGTGAGGTTTGAACGAGGTACGGCGAACGTCGGTACGCCAGCAGATCGTGCGTGCTTCCGGCGCGATTGTTGTGACGTTAGTCACGAGCAACTTATGAATGTCTGCGTCGGCTTCAAAGAACACGCAGGAGTGTGCGCCGCGACTTAATGACTCCATCCCCATGGATCCAACACCGGCAAAAACATCGGCGACGCGCGCGTTGGGTATGTAAGCCTGCAGACGGTCAAACACAATTTGACGCACGCGATCCGTATACGGGCGCGTTGAATCATCCGCGGGCGTTTTCAGGATACGTCGTCGGTATTGTCCGGAGATGACTCGAAGTGCCATTGGGAATTCTGTTGGGAATTTAGTTTAGAGAGTGAAAGCAAAAGCTTTGAAGAGTCGTACGGCGAGCGCGGGATGTCAATCACTTGATAATCCACGTCGCGAAGAAACAGGGGACTCACGTTCCCCGCTCAACTTAATTCGGACCGCGTGAAGAACAAATCAAGTTGCGGCGATGATACCAAATCGATTGGTTCAGAATTGGCGAAACAGCCGTCAATTCCCGAGTCCTCCGGTTTCAGGATCTGGCAAATTAAGGGGGTTTTGTCGTTCGCCGCTGCGATTAAAGGCCATTTTTTCTGCCGAAACCGGCAACCAAGGCCATAAAACACTGAAAACTGAAGGAAATAAAGGAAATTCGACTTTGGTCGTGTTGACACTCCTGGCGATCAGAACTCTACTTCGGCCTGCAAAAAACACGGGGATTTCGAACTTCGGGGCATCCCCGATTGCTCTTAAGTCCATTCCACTCATTTTTTCAGGCGAAGGAGATTTAGTCAGATGGCAAAGAAAGCTGAAAAGCCGTTGTCCAAGACCGACATTCTGAATGCATTGGCAGAAGCAACTGGCCACACCCGTAAGGAAGTTGGCGGCGTGATTGACGCTCTGGAAGCATTGATCGCTTCAAACATCAGCAAAGGACCGGGCGTCTTCAATTTGCCTGGCTTGTTGAAGATTTATGTTCACGAACGTCCATCAACCAAAGAACGCATGGGGCGAAATCCAGCAACAGGCGAAGAAATCAAGATCGCAGCACGACCAGCTAAGAAGGTTGTGAAGGTTCGCGCTTTGAAAAAGCTGAAAGATTTGATCTAAGCATAGGCGTTTGACAAATCAGATGTGCCTGCGGAAAGGGTGACACCGGCGTGTCACCCTTTTTTGCATTCCAGCCTGATTATTGGCTTGACAGGAGGGGCTGGATCTGGCCGCAATTGCCGGTTCACTTCTTGACGGAAGCAGAATCTGCTCTATTATTCGAGAACAAATACTCCGCGCTAGTCTATAACCTGTTTAAGGAGGTTCTTTAAGTTCACTCGGCGGTGCGGTAAAGGAGGTTCAAAATGTTGGTATTGTCAAGGAAGAGAAACGAAAGCGTTGTCATAAATGACAACATCGTCGTAACGATTGTCGATGTTCGCGGCGACAAGGTGCGGATAGGAATTGAAGCTCCTCGGGATGTTTCAGTTCACCGCGAGGAGGTCCTGGAAGCGATTCTCACTGAAAAACTGAAGTTCTCGGAAAATCCTTCCGAAGAATCCTCCGGCTCAGTCGTCATCTGAGTTTGAAACTTCGGTTCACATCGCGTAATGTGTGCCCTCTCCGAACATTTTCGGAAACCTGTTCGGCCCCATCGTCTAGTTAGGTCTAGGACATCGGATTTTCATTCCGGTAACAGGGGTTCAAATCCCCTTGGGGTCATGCCTCGGTTCACATGAACCGAGGTTTTTTTATGCCCATATTCTGGCTCTACAGATTCCAGGACAACGCCTCCCCGCTTGCCAAGTTGGCTGGTTTATTCGACAATCTCGGTGAATCGCCTGCCTGATTTCTGAGTCCTCACATATTGCAAAGGATCCGCATCGTCGTTCCTCTTGGTCTCGCGACGAGCGGTAGAGTGGCCCGGTTTGGTCTCGCAGTCTTTCCAGAATCAATACCTGTCTGACCCGGACGTTCAGCTGATGCTGAAGGTTTCAGCGGGTGATGAGGATGCGTTTGAACAATTGGTACAGCGTTATCAGGATCGCCTGGTTGGTTTTTTCTTTCACCTGATTCACGACCGTACTGCATGTGAAGATCTTGCTCAGGAAGCCTTTTTACGAGTCTATAAATCTCGGGCGCGTTACGAACCAACAGCCCGATTCTCGACTTGGTTGTTCCGCATCGCTCACAATTTGGCAAGTAATCAGAAACGTGGTGCAGCCAGACGACGCGAAATCCCTTTGGGGAATCGATCTGCCGATGACGATTTTCGTCCGCAGGAGCAAATCCTGGCAGATAAGTCGGCTCTGATGCCCACCAGGCAGCTTGATTCCCGTGAGATGCAGGATGTCGTGCGAAGTGCTGTTGAAGAACTCACAGAAGGTCAGCGAACGGCTGTAATTCTGCACAAGTTTGAAGAAATGAGTTACGAAGAAATCGGCGAAATCATGGGCCTCGGTACAGTTGCGGTCAAGTCTCTGCTGTCACGGGCGCGAGGCAAACTTAAGGAAGCACTCGAAAAGTTTTTGTGATGACCGGTTTTATTTACGCAAATTGTATTCAGGTCTTATTCTTGGTTGGCAATTGACGCAAGTCCTTAAGATGGCGGAACAGAATCACAACCCGGACAACGAGGAGATTGAGGGGAAAGAGAACCCTCAAATCACGGAACTCGTTGCGTACCTTGATGGCGAGCTACCCGAGCAGGAAGCAGATCGCGTGGAGCGCTTGTTGCAAGCTAACGCGCCGCTTCGCCGGGATGCCGAGTGTCTGGATCAGACCTGGAAGCTTTTGGATTCTCTTGAATCGGCGACCGCGAGCGGTGAATTCACTCAGAAGACTTTGTCATCAATTTCAGCGATAGTCGATAGCGGCGAGTCAGGTGTTCAGAATGTCGGCCGCTGGTCTGTAAAAAGGTTACTGCCTGGAACCGTATTTGCGCAGCTGCTGATTTGGTGCCTCGCTGGTTTTCTTGCCTGTTCATCAGGGTTGATGTTATCTCAAAAAGCACGCGGCAAACGTCCTGAATCGACAGACGAAAAAATCCTCAAAGAACTTGACCTCTATCTCAAATACCCAAAACTTTGGCGTATTCCGGATGTGCAGTTTCTGAAAGACGTTTCAAGTTTCCCTGAGTCTTCATTGAACGGAGACTATCCATGAATCTCTTGCAGTTCGCGAAAAGCATGGTGATCCCCGCAACTGGACTCGCAATTGGTTGCGCTGGAGCAGTTGCCGTTATTGGAACGAGTAGTGAAGAGCATAAGTCCCTGAAGAATCGTGAGCGAGAATTCAGGTCTTTGGATGCCGGCCAGCAGAAAATGGTGAAGGCAAGCTATGCCGAATTTGCCTTGCAAACCAATGACCGGAAGCGCGAGATCGTTGCCCTGAATAACGCGGTTAAGGCTGATTCTGAACTGAATCGATCGCTGGAAAGATACTCTGACTGGTGGTCGTCGCTGTCGCAGTCTGAATGGGACAGCTTTCCCGGCATGACTCGCCAGCAGCAGATCGAGTTTGCTAAAGCCCGCATTAACAAACGCACAGAATCTTCCACAGCGGTGGTCGTGGAGTTCAGCGGATGGGGACAGACGTCGCTGCAGCCTTTGCATCTGACTCTCGACGAATGCGAGCGAATCATCACTCTGTCACTCCAGGATCTTAAGATTCCTGACGACGTTTCGGCAGAAATCAATCAACTTAATTCATCCGAACATCGTTCGCTGGCCTATCTGCTTTGGCTCTTCGATCAGTTTCTGCATTCGACGGATCGAGAAGCTTTGGTTTTGCAAGGCGAAAAGATTTTTGAGGCAGTTCTTGCAAATGTCAGTGACGACGCATGGCGAATTCAGTTCGAAAAGAACATCAAGGAAAACACCAACCTAAAATTCGTGAAGGTCTGGATCTTTCAGAATCTCCTCGTAATTCTGAAGCAATCGACGTTGGTCCTTGGCAACCGGTTGATGAAAGAGTTTCCAGTATCTGACGAAGAAATTATCTCTGCATTCGCGACGATGGACGACAAGGAGCGACAGCATTCACTGATGACCATGCCTTCAGAAGAAGCGAAAACTCGACTGGAGTTCATTGCTCAGCTAAACCGTGCGCAAACGCCTGAACAAAAACTTCTGGTGAAATTCATAGCATTCGCTCGAGACCAGCGTCGAGTGATTGGGGCCATCCTGTTCCGGCTTGGCGATCGAAATCGGCAGAGCAACGATATCGCCCCTCCGCAGTCGCCGCGTGACCAGGATGAAAAGTAGTGGATTATCGTGACACAAACCAAAAGGCCTGGGATCGAATGGCCGACAGCGGCAGCCTGTTTGCTCGTGTAGCTACGGACGATGAGTGTCGTAAACCTATGCAGGCTTTGGACGGAAGAGGCTGGCTGCCTGAGAGCGTCGCTGGTCTCAATGTGCTGTGTCTGGCGTCGGGAGGAGGATGGCAGTCAATTCTCTATGCGGCCGCCGGTGCGAATGTCACTGTTGTTGATCTCAGTGAATCCATGTTACGTCTGGATGCGCGCGAAGCAAAGCGGCGGCGTTTTCAGATTCAGACGGTTCACGCGTCGATGGATGATTTAAGCATGCTTGCGGATCGGTCTTTTGACATCGTTCATCAGCCGGTCAGTACCTGCTATGTGCCGGATCTCAAACCGGTTTATGCCGGTGTCGCGCGAGTCCTTCGCAATCATGGCTTGTATATCAGTCAGCATAAACAGCCGGTCAGCCTGCAGATCAGTCATCGCAATGATCGTCACCAATTTGTGATCGGCGTTGAGTATTATCATGAAGGTCCATTGCCGCAGCAACAGGACACGTCTTACCGCGAATCCGGTGCGACCGAGTATCTGCATCGGATGGATCAGATCGTCGGTGACTTATGTCTGGCAGGATTTTCGATCGAAGACCTGCGCGAACCGAAGCGAGCCGACTATAAGGCAGACGTTTCACATTTCGGCTACCGAGGTCGCTTTATTCCGCCATATGTACGTTTGAAGGCCCGACGCATTGAGCGTAATGCGGGGTCCACCGAGCCTGAAGGTTCTGCGTCTACACGAATATGGACTCCCGGCAGCCCATTGTTGACGTAGATGTCCCCATGTCGTGCGTATTGGCAAAGTCTGGCGTGAGGTTCTGCAACCTTCGTTGGCCACTTAACTTTTTCACATGGAACGGAAGGAAATTCGATGCTGAATCTCGTTCGAAGTCAATTGGTTCTGGCATTCCTCATGATCGTCACCAACACCGGACTGAGTCGCGCTGGCGAAGGTCAGTTGCGTGTGGCAAAAGATGACGCAGAACTTCGGTCATGGCTGCAGAGCATGGTCTGGCATCATCGGTATTCAATGGAGGAGATTGAGCAAGTTACAGGGCTTGACGAATCAAGACTGCAGGGGCGACTGGCGGAATTCGAGATCTCTGAAAAAACTCGCCCGCCGCGAGACCCGAATCAATTGTTAATGCTGCCGTATCCCGGTGGAAGACATCCACGCATCGGTTTTCTTGATGGAGCGGTCGAACCTCAACGCGAGACTAAGTTGAGCGTCTTTTGTCCTTGGGACGATCACAGTTACGTCGTCATGGACATCCCCGAAGCGATCTGGTCCAACCTCGGGCTGACTTATCTGGCACACACGCACGTCAAGACAATTTGGGATCTTCAGGGGACGTCACTCGAACAACAGGAATGGCAACGCGCAGCGGATGGCAGCCTTACAATGCAAAGGCGTTTGCCCAATGGAATCGAATTCGGCTCGACGGCGAAAGCAATGTCGGATCACATCGCGATGACCATGTTTTTGAAGAATGGAACGGATCAGACGCTGAATGATCTGCGAGTCCAGAATTGCGTGATGCTCAAAGCCGCCGAGGGATTCCATCAACAGACCAACGACAACAAGAAATTCACAGACGGATACGCAGTGGCGGGATCTGCCGACGGAACTCGGTGGATTATCAGTGGCTGGGATCCAATCCACCGTGCCTGGGGCAATGCCCCTTGTCCGTGCTTGCATTCCGATCCTAAGTTTCCAGACTGTCGTCCCGGTGAAACTCAACATCTGCGAGGCTGGCTGTCATTTTATCAGGGCAAAGACATTGATTCAGAATTGAAGCGAATTGAAGCCACCGGCTGGAGACTGCCACACAAATCTGCAGATTAGTATGACGCCTCAATTTCAATCTGATTCAACGCTGCTGCGAATGACTTCTTCGGCCAGTTCTTCGAAATCGACACGGTTCAGTGATGTCGAGACCAGATCCTGGTAAACGCCGGTAGTGCTGCTCATGGCCTCTGCAGTGACCTGTTCACGCATCTTGCGAGCAAGCAGAACTTTAGCGGCCTCGCGTTCGGAAACTGTGCCTTCGCGAACTGCGGGAACGTTCTTGGCGGATTCGAGTTGTTTCTTAGCTTCCGACTGCCAGCGTTGAGATTGGCTTGGTTCTTCCATAATAGAATCCGCCACGAGTGAAGTCTCACTCTCGGAGTTTTCTCGCGATCGCATCGAACCGCGACCTTTGCCGGATGAGCGACTCTTCGCGCCTGGAACCTGTCCCTGAAATTCAGATTCAAACAGTCCAGCTGAGTCTGCGGGGCGAACATTAGAACCTGACAGGGCAAAACCCACTGGATCCACGCAATACTTTTGGACAGAGTCCTTTACTTTCGGGTCCTGGTTCACCAGCCACATCACCATGAAGAATGCCATCATGGCCGTTACGAAGTCCGCGTAAGCAACTTTCCATGCACCACCGCCACCAGCCATGTTAGAAACTCCATAGATGATATATTTGAAATCTGAAATTCAGAATTTCAAATCTACTTCTGTGCATCCACTTCTTTAAGCATCTCGTCCAATTCTTTAGTCGAAGGCCGGACACCTGTGCCGCAACCTCGCCGCACGTTGTCCATGACGGCTCTTGGTGATCCGCCGCCCGCGAAGCCGACGATTGCGGCTGCAATTGTTTTTTGTAATGCGGCTTCGGCATGACCGAGTCCATCCATCGCACCGGCCAACGGTCCGACGAGTCCGTATGACATGAGAATCCCAAGGAAAGTACCCACCAGAGCCGCACCGACCTTGTGACCAATTTCTTCCACAGGGCCGCCGATGGCTCCCATCGT
>JANOZG010000206.1:0-5444 GCA_031429275.1 Planctomycetota bacterium | reverse complement strand
AGCTTCTACAGCTTGCTCACCCAACGCCACCCCCGTCTTCGGATACACATAACCGCCAATGAAGATCAGTTCAATTTCTGCCCGGTTCATCAACAGCGACGCGATCGGCAAAGAATTCGTCAAAACCTGCAGCGATTTTCCGGTCAGATATCTCGCTACTTCCAATGTCGTTGTGCCACCATCCAGCAACACTGTTTCTCCGGGAGAGATCAATTCTGCCGTCCGTTTCGCAATCTTTTGCTTCTCGACCGAGGCCTGACTCTTTCGAGCATCGAAATCCGTTAATGAATCCCCCAGAAATGAAGCACCGCCCCGCGTCCGTTGAATCTGCCCCATTGCGTCCAGATATTCTAAATCCCGCCGAATCGTTGATTCGCTAGCGTCAATTTCGGCCACCAGCCGTTGAAGCGAGACAAACCCAGATTCCTCAGCAATTTGCAGTATTTTTGACCGACGCTCATCCACAATCATCAGTAATCCGCCGTTGGCAGGGCTTTCCTGTCATCGAATATGACACGTAGTGATTGCTATTGCAAGTGAATCAGTCATGTTTATGAAAGAAAATGACAGATCGTTACGATTGCAATGCAAGTGTTCTATTCGGCGTTTTTTATTCAAATTATCGCAGGAACGCTGTGAGTTGTGCCGGTTGAGGGAGGATTTGACGACGTTGTCGTTGTAATTCGGAATGCAGGACAGCCTTTTCAAGCCGCCCTGATCTATTCATTTTCACCTCTTGGCGGTCTAAACAGCCCGTCGTGAGAAATGCGTGAAACGCAAAAAGCCCGGCATCGTGACGATGCCGGGCCTCCGAGATTGCTTACAAGCGAGAATTGCCGTTTTACTTGCTGTTGACCGTCACGCCCGGCCAATCGTCGGTGCGGAACGGAGTGAGCGGCAGACCAGCACCGTCATACATATTGCAGATCGGGTTGTCGGCCCATGCGTATCGAACTGACGCGGGATCAGCGACAGCGCTGCTGGAAACTTCGATTCGTCCATCTTTCAGGATCGTCGCATCAGCGTTGACGAACTTCTTGTCTTCGCCAGCGATTGTAAATCCAACAGGGGTGTTCACATCGAATGGACGCCATCCGCCATTGACATGGTCAAACGTCAGGATGACTTTGTTGCCCTGTTTTTCCATGCTCTTGTATTGAGGGCTATGGAACGGAACTGCGACGCCATACTCATTGGCGAGTGCCCATCGAGCCAGGCGACGTCCGACATCGACCTTGTTCTTTGGATGAATGTCTTTGCCTTCCCCAATGTCGATGATGACTGCTTCGCCGGTGTGCGGCAATTTTGCCATCGTCATAGTTTGCGCTTCACGAAGTTCTGCCCAAGCGCTGTCCGCTGGCTCTGTCTTTTCAGCCATGTAATCCGCAAGCTGAACCCAGTAGAAAGGGAAATCTCCCTGGCCCCATTCCTGTCGCCAGTTGGAAATCATCAGTGGAAAAAGCTCGCGATACTGGTAGGCTCGCCCAGCATTGCTTTCGCCCTGATACCAGATCGCGCCGCGAATTGTGTAGCCGAGATGAGACTTCAATACACCATTATAGATGTTGGACGGGCGATGATTTCCACCCATCTGGCCTTTCAGATTCTGGAGCGTCTTTTTATCTTCGTCGTTCAGATCTGTCTTCGCCCAAAGTTCAGCGAAATTTTTCTCCATGCCGGTCCAGCGTTCCATCATTGTGGCATATTGTGGATCCGCATTCAGCACGTCGCGATTGATCCAGGCTTCACAAGCTGAGCCGCCCCAGGCATTGTTGATCATGCCGATGGGAACGTCGATCGTGTCATGCAATTGTCGACCGAAGAAGTATCCCACTGCTGAAAAGTTGCTTACGGTTTCCGGCGTGCATTCCATCCATTTTCGGTCATCGTGCGTCAGCACAGGTTCCTGAGTTCCGACCTGCGGGAAGTTGATCATCCGGATTTTTGGATGTTTGGCAGCGAGTCGTTCAAGATCGGGATCTGTTGAACTGGCAACGTTCCACTGCATGTTGGACTGGCCAGAACAGATCCAGACTTCGCCAACCAACACGTCGTTGATTGTGCGAGTCTCGTCGGCTTTTACTTCAAGTGTGTATGGTCCGCCTGCATCTACAGCGGGCAAGGACGCATCGAATCGTCCGTCGTCAGCAGCTGTTGCAGTTGCGGATTTATCAGCCAGAGTGACGGTGACTGCCTGCCCGGGCTTTGTCCAGCCCCAGACTTTGATTGGCATTTTCTGTTGCACAACCATGTGGTCGCCAAAGATGTTCGGCAACTTCAGTTCCGCCTCGGCAATCGACGGGACCAGCAGCGCGCAGGCTGCAAAGAGGACTCGAATTTTCACTACGTTTCTTCCTTATGTGAGATCAGGTGGGACCGGCATGGACGATGCAGAATTCGTAAAGGAATCCGCCTGCCACTATCGCTCGCGTCACCGCGGTGCATCGTCTGTCGGCATCTCTGGACAGGACGGTATTAGAGCTAAGTCCGCGTGGAATTGCATCCGTCGCTGAATGTTTGTCCTTCGGTCAGCGATAGAGTTTGTGTTCGATCACAAACGCTTCCACGGCGCGGGGCAGAAGGAAGCGTACACTGCGACCTGATCGAACTCGGTCTCGGAGTTCAGATGCAGAGATGTCTGTGCCTGATATCTGCACGGTGGTGATGCGTCCGGCCAGTTCTGATCCGATCCATGCGGCAATTTGATTGTGATCCAGCTGCGGAAGACCTGGGCGATTGCAGGCCACGAGAGTTGCCAAATGAGTGATACGTTCAGGTTCTCGCCATGTCAGCAAGTCTCGTAACGAATCAGCACCCACAAGAAAATACAATTCCGCTTCAGGAAGTTCGGCTTTGAATTTGGCGAGCGTATCAACCGTATACGAAGGTCCCTTGCGTTTGAGTTCCCGGCGGTCGACGACAAATTCTGGATAACCTGAAACGGCAAGGCCGAGCATATCGGCTCGCGCGTGTCCTTCAGATATCTTGTGATTAGGCTTATGCGGGGGCGTAGCCGCTGGCACAAACCGGACTTCATCAAGTTTTAATTGTTCTCGACATGTCTCAGCGAGCACAAGATGCCCGTAATGCACAGGATCAAATGTGCCACCGTAAATTCCCAACCGCATGTTACCCTCTGGTTTTAGATTCTGGTGATGTTGTCGCAGTTTGAGTCGTACCGATCATAACATGTTTTCTGTTTCCAACGTCGGTGCGGACTGCGGCAGGTACGGGATTGTCGTCATGTTTTCCAAATTGCGGACATCGGAGAACTGCTGAAGATTTAACGCCTGCGTCGTCGATTCTATTTGCGTCGCATCCCCACCTATTTCACGACGAAAGCCTAACCAGGAATGAATAGCCATGATCAACAACGCGGTAGTTCAGACGAATGGCACCAAAATCTGCTTGATGGATGCAACGATATTTTCGACAGACTTACAGACATCATTGATATTCTGAAGACATCTCAACACAACGAAATCCCCGCCGCACGCCGCCTGCGACTGTTCTGCAGAAACGAAGAGAAGCTCATTCCTGTTCGTGTAAAAACGAATCGCTCATAGTCGATACCTGTGAGCATCTTACGCTGCCGAATCAGGACCTAACAGATCCACTCATTGGGTGTTATGGTGTACGCGGTCTGAAATGGTTCTCTCGTTAACAGATGGCTTCTGTTTCGAGCGAAGTGGACAGATAGTCCCCTCAGATCAGCTCAGGGGCTTGCAGGCCCTTGGCGTTAGAAATCTGGGAGGTTTTTCCCTGACGAAAATGCACTGAGAACTCAGGGCGACATGCTGGGAAAACATCGTGCGGCGAACTGCAGAAACCACGTCCGGACAAATCTTTACTTTTGGTGCCTGCAATATCCCTTTGATTCTTCGACGGACGTTTTGATCTCCAGATCAACATCATTGGAACTCTCTTTATTGCCCCATCCGAAGATCTTCTCGAAGAGCGGCAGCAATCGATTACTCTGCAGGCTCTTCAGGAAATAGATCTCGTGTTCCTTTTCCTTTAACCCCATTTCGTACAGCACCTCGTCGTGCTCCGTGATACCGATTTCGTTGAAGTATCGCATCATGATGAAGTACTCGCAGACGTTGCCGCTTTCCAGCCGGCCTGCAAAGTAGTACGGCATGAACCAGCCGATGATGTAACAACTGGCGGAGATGATTCTGCCGATGACGTGGTATTTAATTTCAAAGTAGCGTGATGGCGAAATATCGTATTTCTGCATCATCGCACGAACGGTGTCTCTGTGCTGCCACTCATCTTTTTCGATTTGCTTGATGGCAACTTTTTCACTGGGGCTTTTGACCGAACCGGCATGGCCTATGTATGCAAACGCCGCAGCTTTCTCGGCGGAGTAAGCCAGCTGAAGAAGCCTCGCAAGTTTTGGATGCTGAATTTTCAATGAACAAACTCCACTACGTCACGATCTCAATCGAAACTGTTCGATGCATATTCAGAGTATTGGATGAAGGCGGCGCTAGCTTGATTTCGAAGGGAAGAAGTCAACCAAACTCGGGTTGCGTCCATGGTACGCTCTTTTTCGTTCAGTGCGCTTCGATATGGTCTGATATTAATTTTTTGGACCGGCATCACGATTTTGAGTTAACATGTTCATGATTCAACTTGTGGCTTTATCGTGTGATTCACACGCAGTAAATCTCTGCCGGAATCGGCAGAGCGGAGTATCGCTTGTTTCGTGTGGGACAGGGATGAAACTGACGGCGAGGGAAAGCGGGCAAGGCCGGCTCGCGAGCGGTTCCGTTTCCGACTGCCCGGAGTATCATGGATTCGCCGAGTTGTATCTGAGGCGAAAGACCGTCTTCAAGAAGTGACAGCGTCTCCCGGGCAACGAAGAAGCCAGAGTTTGTGTTGATCGAAAAACAACTGTCTGAAAGTCGCGAATACATGAATCGTGTCAAAGTGATCTCAAGGTGTGCCCTTTCGATCCTGATGATCGTGGCAGGGACGATGCACTTCGTCGATCCTGAATTCTTCCTGAAGATAATGCCGCCGTACCTGCCGTTGCACAAGGAACTGGTTCTGATAAGCGGCTCAGCGGAACTACTACTTGGCGTCTTATTGCTGGTTCCGCAGACTTCACAAATTGCAGCGTGGGGGATTGTTGCTCTGTTGATTGCCGTTTTTCCCGCCAACGTGTATCTCTACCAGAACCCGGATATCCTTCCGGCACCGGCGATCATGCATTTGCTGCGACTTCCGTTTCAAGGTGTGTTTATTCTGTGGGCGTATTGGTTTACCAGACCAACGATGTCCGATTCGTGAAATCCTCCCGACTCGTTGACATCAGCCGCTCACGTTGTTTGCTTTCTGAAAGATGCTCTCACCGGGCGCGCATGATCTGTATGACAAACTGGTGCTTCAGTACTTTCCCAAAACTTGCTTAACCGTCAGCCGCAGGCGTAAGCGAA
>JANOZG010000205.1:0-5731 GCA_031429275.1 Planctomycetota bacterium | reverse complement strand
GTTCCAGGAATCCAAGCAGTTGAAATCCCAGAGCCGTATCGTGATTGCTGATCCAGCCAACTCGCAGTTTCTTGTCTCCGCCGGTCGCAATTCCATTGCTGAAGATCGCGGCAAAAATGCTGAAGAAGATCACAGGCATCACGAACACCAGCAACAACTCCAGAGGGTTGTTGCGAAGACGCAAATACAGGATACGAAGGATCGTCAGGATCATTCCCGAAGACTCCTTCCCGTCAGCTCAAGAAACACATCCTGCAAGCCATAACTGCGAACATCAATCTGACTCGGTTCGCAATCGAGTTGTTTCAGCACCGACAAAACCTGCGGCAGCTCTTTCATGGACTTAATTGCACACGTCGCGCTGGTGCGGGGTTCATCCAGGGTGAACGAAGCCAGCGGCTTTGTATAAGGTTGATCGAAACGCAAGATGACTCGATGCGGCTGACCGATCGTCTGCCGCACCAGATCACTGAGCGTCCCACTCGCGACGATCGTGCCATGATCCATCACAATAATTCGGTCGCAGCGAGTTTCGACTTCTTCCAACTGGTGCGTTGTCAGCAAGACTGCGGCACCCTGATCAGTCAGTTCCTGCATCATCGTATAAATGCGTTCCCGGCTTTGCGGGTCGACTCCCACAGTCGGCTCATCCAGCAGCAGAATGCCGGGGCGATGCAGCACACTGCAGGCAATGTTCAGCCGTCGCTGCATTCCACCCGAAAGTGTTTTTGCCAGAGACTTCGTGCGATCTTCCAGCGCGGCCCACTTCAGCACTTCTCCGATTCGATTGCGCAGAGCTCGGCCCGAGACACCTTCCAGTCGACCGAAGACTTCCAGATTTTGCTGCACCGTCAAATCGGGATACACGGCCAGATTCTGCGGGACCAGCCCCAGTCGAACCGGGCCGGAGTTTGCTGAATCGACCAGAACATGTCGCGTGATTTTTCCTGAGTCTGGTCGAAGCAGACCGCTGATGCAGCGGATCATGGTCGTCTTGCCAGCTCCATTCGGCCCGAAAAATCCAAGCAGTTCGCCAGCGTTCAGTTGAAGCGAAATTCCCTTCAACGCTTCTCGACCGCGATACTTCTTGCGGACGTTTTCAAGCGTCAATACACAGGGCAAGTTTGTAGCGGTCGATTCCGTCATGACGGTGCAATCTCATAACTGCGTTGCCGCCATTCGACGCCTTTGCCGCGAATTTTTGAGATCAAAGCCGACCATTGAATGGTCAGAAAAAGGATAATCGAAACAGGATTCAGCAAACATGCCAGCCACGCGCGGTCAAACTTCAGACAGCACAGAAACCTCGGCAGATAGCTCATGAAGCAACTGCAGAGCACGGGGATCCAAAAATGCGGACTCATCAAACCAGTCATGACTCCGATGGCACACACGACTGGCAGCACAAATGCCAGAAGCATCAAAACGGTCATCACAGGCAGCAGCGGCATTTTGGCAAAGCCTTCCGTCGCGTTCTTCATGAGCCCGGACCACGTTTCGCCGAACGACATGTACATTCTGCACGACGCGATATCGGACGCGTCGAACAAGTCGGTTCTGAATCCCGCAAGTCGGTAGGCCCGAGGCAGCATCACGCCATCGTGCAGCGACTGACGAATCGATCCGTGTCCACCGGTGCTGGTGTAGGCCGTTTTTGTGGTCAGGAAGAACTGTCCGCAGCCGGCGGAGGCACCTGTCATGCGAGTCCAGCGCATCAGGCCAAATGGAAGGAAGCACAACAGAATCAGCTGGATTAATGGAATCAGCATTTGCTCGCCCAGCGTGACCACCTGCTGATGGGGAAACCCGCTGAGCAAGTCCGCACAGCATCGACGCCGCAAAGTGATCGCTCGCAATAGTGCGTCTCTGGACAGCGTGACGTCGGCATCCAGAAACACGAGTTCGTCATGCCGCGCCTGCTGTGCAAGCTGAAAGCAGGCCCACTGCTTGCCACTCCAGCCCGAGGGCTTGGAAGTGCCACGCAGCAATCGGACGTTGGGGTGATTGATCCCATAACTTTCCACAATGGCGTCTGTGCCGTCCTGACTTTCGTCATCCAGCACGCAGATTTCGCTGATGACTCCGTCATTGCCCAGCACTGAATCCAGCAGTCGCCGGATTCTGAGTGCTTCATTTCTGGCCGGGATGAGTACCGATACTTTCACGTCGTTTACACTCGCGTTTCCACTGCTGACCCGCGCGGCTTTGCGAAAGAACAGAAGGTTGACAAGAAACATGACCGACACAAACGCGCTGGCGCTGAAGGTTGCCCACACGAGAATCCTGCTGCACATTTCGATCATGTGAGATCTGCCTTGATTGGACGTGCCACCAGCGAGGTTTCAATTTCATGTCGTTTACGAAACTTGCTTCCGCGAACCCAGGAGATCAGCTGTCTCCACGAATCATAGAATCCGCCGATACCAGCGCGTCCGGTTTCAATCGTTGTGAACGCATCCGCCTTTCGTGCGATGGCCAGTGTTGCCAGTGATCGTTGAGTTTGCGAAAGGGTCTGCTCCAGCATCGCCGTTCGAGCGTCGCGATCTTTGGACAACTGATCAGCGGCAACCGGGGTCCCAAATTTGACCAGCAATTCGGGACAACGTTCATTCCAGAACGTGTACTCAATCGCCATCGGCAATGCCGTTCCCTGAAAATCGCGATCAACCAGATGGCCAAGTCCGCTCATAAAAGCAGCGGGCTCGCGAATGTCGCAGAATTTTCCGGTGGGAGTGAGCCAGAGAATAGTCTCAGTCTGATTGAGCAATTCGCGGCTGGTGCGCAGGAACTCTTTCGCTCCTGTCACAGTGTCGCGTTCGAGCGGGAAGAAGCCGAGTCGTTCGAGTATCGGGTAGCGACTGAGTGCTTCTGCATCCATCGGTGCTGCAAATCGGCGACCGGGGAACAGCAGTTCCGTCATCAGAACTCCTGTCATCGGATCCCACCAGCCAGGATGATTGATGAAGCAAACGATCGGTCCTGCAGGCAATGACTCGACATTCTCACGACCGGCGACTCGTACAGCGTTGAAATTCCGCCGCACAAATCGCCGCACATAGCTGCGAAAGCCCCAGTTCAGAATTCGTGAGGCCAGACTCGACATACGAATGCGACTCTTGTCAAAAGGTTGAGAATGGAATTGAATTCGCTGAAATGAACCATCACGCAGCGCGGGATTTTCTGATCTGCCGCGACTCCATTCCAGTACCGCGCAGATCCTGATCGACCGTGTCCGCGGCGATCCAGCCAGACATCATGACCATTGGCATTCCGGGCCCGGGATGCGAAGACCCACCGGCCAGATACAGGCCCTGAACTTCTTTCACGCGGTTCGCCGGCTTGAACGCGCCCATGAATCGTCCATGGCTGGCGAGTCCATAGATGGCTCCGTTGAGTACGTGATAGCGACGATCGATGTCAGCTGGAGTCAGCGAGTGTTCGACTTCGATGCGGTCTTCGATGTCTTCCATCCCTGCGGTGGTCTTCAGCTTGTTGATGATCACATTGCGGTACTGGGGCAGCATCGTCGTCCAGTCATGATGCTTTCGCAGATAGGGCGTGTGAACAAGGATGTAAAGGGCTTCTCCGTTGCCAGGGGCCACCTTGTCGCCGGACAGAGAAGGAGCACACACGTAACAGGTCGGATCGGCAGCCGGTTCGCCCTGAGCGTAGATCTGCTGGAACTCAACATGCGGATCACGGCTAAACACAAAGTTGTGATGCAGAATGTGGTCGTATTTCTTTCGCAGTCCGAGATACAGCACGACTCCGGAACAGGCGGCTTCGTACTTTCGCTTCGAAAGCAGGCGGTCGGCAGTCTTCTTCGGAAGTAGTTCCTGAAACGTGCGGACGCAATCCGAATTCGATACCACGGTTTCGGCTTTCAGCGATTCGCCGTTGTCGAGCGTGACGCCGGTGACGCGGTTGGACTGCGAATCAATCGACCTGACCTGATGGCCGGTCACATATTTCACGCCCAGCTCTCGACCGAGGCGAACGAGTGCTTCAGGAACAGCACGAGTTCCGCCCATCGGATACCAGATTCCCTCATTGGTCTGCATGTGAGCGATTCCGCACAATACGGCAGGTGACGCTTCTGGCGACGAACCCACGTATTGCGTGAAATGATCAATCATCTGAGCGATTCGCTGATCCGGGATATGGGAGCGAACCAATCCAGCCACTGTACGACCAAAGCGCAGACTCAAGACATCTCGCAGCACTTTGAGCGAGAATGATTCTTTGACGTTCATCGTGTCGGCGATACCACCCACACTTTTCCAGAAGAAGAAGCGATCGGACACATCGTCCAGTTGCTTCGAGATTTTCATGAAGGCTTCATAGCCTTTGCCCGTTCGATCGGAGCCTGTGAAATCTCGCAATCGATTTTTCATTTCCGGAAGAGATTCCACCAGATCGAACTGGCTGCCATCTTCAAAGAAGCACCGCCACTGCGGATCAAGGCGAACCATATCAAGATAGTCTTCCAGCTTACGTCCCGCTTCCGTGAACACTCGACGCAGAACGGACGGCAGTGTCAGGATCGTGGGGCCCATGTCAAAGCGGTAGCCCTTGTCTTCCAGCAATGCCGCCTTACCTCCCAGCCATTCGTTCTTTTCAACAACGGTGACGGAATAGCCGCGAGCTGCCAAAGTACAGGCCGTAGATAGCCCGGCAAGTCCGCTGCCGACAACGATCACATCCGATTGGTCTTTCATAATTCCATTCCCTTGAGTACTGATTTTCCTGATGAGGCCCTGGAGCCCTCAACCCAATGGAGCCTACCGGCTCGTTGCCTGTTCTTCGCTTGCGTTGTTCGCTTGCGGAAGGATGCGCGCACCGCGCGTGCCAGAAACTGAGTCACACTCCAATTTGCGATCACGTCTGAACTTCATCTGCGCCAAGGTGGCCTTGATCATTTTGGGAACAAACTTCAGTGAATGCACCGGGCTCCGGGCATGTTCCAGGCGAATCAATTGTTCCAGAACGTCCGCGTCGGCGGGAGTTGGCATCTGCAGATGGGGCTTGAACCAGCGGCGAGACGCGACAATAGTCTTCATCTGAGTCATTTCCAGCAGCCCCGCTTCGCCGCGAGTTAATCCGTGGCCACTCAGGCCCCGACCGCCAAACGGAACTCTGGGATCGGCAGTTGGCGCAATCATGTCATTGATCACTACGCAGCCTGCATCGATCGAACGAGCAAAGTGCTGACAGCGCTGCGGCGACCCGAAGACGGTAGCACTCAGAGCATAGTGGCACTTGCTATTCTCCAGCAGAGCCTGCTGCTCAGAGGAAACTCGGATGACCGAAAGCACCGGAGCGAAGAGATCCGACTGAGCGATTGACATGTCCGCCGTCACATGATCAAGAATCGCCACGCCCCGCAATACCGGTTGACCGCTGAATGTGTTGAGTTCTCCATTGAGCAATGCAGCACCGGAGGAAACAGCATCCTGTATCTTCGATGCTGCAAATCTCAACGCACGAATATCGATGAGACTTGCATCCTGTTGGGGAGCCGCGTTCTCCTGCTGACGTTGCGAGAGCTTTGATTTCAGTAGTTTCAGAATCTTGTCTGCCTGCTGATCGCTGGCGAAAATTCGACGAGGTGCCATGCAGGTGCGGCTGGCGTTGAGCGTCAACCCGAACACCAGGCAGTCGCTGACGAGTCCCGGATCTGCGTCGTCCAAAACAAAAACAGCATCGCAGCCGGAAAGTTCCATCACCGAAG
>JANOZG010000204.1:0-13058 GCA_031429275.1 Planctomycetota bacterium | reverse complement strand
CACGCGACTCGCCCGCGTCGTTCGCGGCTGCGCGCCGCGAAATCAAAAAATCTCACAAAAATGCCTGTTCGGGATCACTTGTTTAAGGACTAGATATATCGGCCCTCCGGGCCTGAATCTCGCAACTTCTCATGGCGTCCGCGGGTATCACGGAACGGTCGCTGCCAGCTCACCGTTATACCAAAAGACTTCTGAATCCCTTCTTAAACGAAATTGCCCCGAATGATCGGGGCAATTTCTATTCAGGAATTGTGTATCACTCGCGTCGGGTATCCTTCACAGCCATGTGCTGATTTCGGTGAAGATACTATCGAGGTCGGTGGTGAACGTGTCACGATTGGTAGTTGTCGTGCCCTGCAGGTTCAACAGATACCAGTCGTCGCCCGCTCCCCCGGCGACAGTATCTCGTAGGTTGTCTTCCTTAACGGTCGCTGAGCTCAGGGTGTTACTTCCGTTCGCGCCTCCGGCCAGAGTTCCCATGAGATGTGCCCGGCGGTCACTGAAGCTGTCGGCCGATGTCCATTCGGCAAGAATCATCGCCAACACGCCCGCATCTGTTTCAGGAAGGTAGCGTCCGCCGATTAGCAAATCTTCGTTCGTTCCGCCTGTCAGCGTATCGTTGCCAATTCCACCGATCAGGATGTTGTTGCCATCTCCGCCCTGAAGAATGTCGTTGCCCCCACTGCCTGTCAGTGCGTCATGGCCATTGCCTCCGATCAGGGTATTGCTGAGTGAGTTACCAATCAGAATATCGTTTCCGGAACCTCCCGTTGCATTTTCGATGGCAGTCACGGAACTGAGGTTCAATGTAAGATTGGCATTGACCGTCTGAGCTATTGCCAGTCCAAGGTTGATGGCGATATCTGCAGTGCTGCCTACAAACGTCAGACTGTCGATTCCAGTGCTGTCCAGAATCGTGTCTAAGCCCTGGGCAGTAATTGTGTTGAAAGCGTAGATGTCGTTGCCTGGGCCGCCTGTCAGAAGATTCGCCAGTGAATTTCCGGTCAGAGTGTCGTTGAGTAGGCCGCCGATGATATTCTCAATGGTCGCACCGGATGTGAGGGTCAGCGTCAAGCCTGAGTTTACAACTTGTGAAGATGCATTGGACAGATTAATGGAGATGTTTCGAGTTGAAGTCAAGCCAAAATCAAACGTATCCGTGCCGCCTCCGGCCTCGTCGATCGTGTCAGCGCCCAGATTGGAGTCCGTATCAAAGATATAGGTGTCGTTGCCGGCACCGCCGGTCAATACGTTTGCCAGTGAGTTTCCGGTCAGCGTGTCATTCAGTGCGGTTCCTATGATGTTCTCTACTGTGGTGCTGGATGACAGCGTCAGGATTAATCCTGCGTTCACGATTTGTGAGGGCGATTTTGACAGATCCACAGATACGCTTCGCGTCGTCGTGCTGCTGAAATCCAGAGTGTCGACTCCACCCCCGGATTCATTGATCGTATCGTTGCCGAGCGTTAGGTCCGTGTCGAAGATGTAAATGTCGTTCCCCGCTCCTCCAGTCAGAATATTGCTGAGCGAATTGCCCGTTAGCATATCACCCTGCGTGCCGCCGATTACGATTTCGATCATCGTCGCTGACGACAGAGTTAAGGTCAGGCCGGCATTTACGACCTGCGACGTAGCCCTCGACAGATCGATGGTGATACTTCGCGTTGTCGTCAGGCCGAAGTCGAGCGTATCTGATGCACCACTGGTTTCAATGATCGTGTCGAGTCCCAGCGCGAGGTCTGTGTCGAAAGCGTAAGTATCGTTTCCGGGTCCTCCGCTCAGCACGTTATCCAGCGCGTTTCCGGTAAGGATGTCATTGAGGCCGCCGCCAATCACATTCTCAATCGATGTACCGGACGTCAATGTCAGCGTCAGCCCGGTATTGACGACCTGCGATGTAGTCCTTGACAAATCAATCGTGATGTTTCGAGTCGTGGTGCCGCTGAAATCCAGGGTATCCGTGCCACCGCCAGATTCATTGACTGTGTCCATTCCCAGAGACGAATCGGTGTCCAGGATATAAACATCGTTACCAGCTCCGCCGGTCAACACGTTGGCGGCAGAGTTTCCTGTCAGTGTGTCATCAAGTGAGCTTCCAATGACGTTTTCCATCGCCGTGCCTGATGTCAATGTCAGAGTTAAACCGTCGTTTATGACTTGTGCCACAGCCTTCGACAGATCGATTGTGATGCTTCGGGTTGTGGTGCCGCTGAAGTCCAGTGTGTCAAGTCCACCCCCAGCTTCGTCGATAACGTCGCTTCCCTGCGCTACATCAGTGTCATAGACATACGTGTCATTTCCGGCCCCGCCCGTGAAGATGTTGTCGAGCGTGTTGCCAGTGAATCTGTCGTTGCCGCCGCCGCCAGCGACATTTTCGATCGTTGTGTCCGAAGAAAGTGTTAGTGTGAGTCCTGCATTCACGACCTGAGCAGCAGCATTTGACAGGTCGATCGTGATATTGCGAGTGGTGGTACTGCTGAAATCGAGTTTATCTGTTCCTCCGCCAGCTTCCACGATCGTATCACTCCCTAGTGTCAGATCAGTGTCGAAGGCGTAGATGTCGTTGCCTGCACCTCCAGTCAGGATGTTTGCCTGAGAGTTGCCAATAAACGAGTCACTGAGTGAGCCGCCGATAACGTTTTCGATCGTTGATCCGGATGACAAAGTCAGCGTAAGTCCCGAATTCACGACTTGTGAAGCAGCCTTTGAAAGATCGATCACGATGTTTCGAGTTGTGGCTCCACTGAAATCGAGAGTGTCAGTACCACCGCCTGCTTCAACAATGGTGTCATTGCCGAGTGCCAGGTCAGTATCGAAGATGTAAGTGTCATCGCCAGCTCCGCCTGTAAAAGTATTGAACAGTGAATTTCCTGTGAACGTGTCGTTGAGTGAGCCACCGACAACGTTTTCGATCGTTGTTCCGGATGACAAAGTCAACGTCAGTCCCGAGTTTATGACTTGCAATGTCGGCTGAGACAGGTCGATTGTGATGCGACGAGTTGTGGTGCCGCTGAAATTGATCGTGTCCGTTCCGCCGCCGGCTTCATTGATCGTATCTCCCCCGAGTGACAAGTCGGTGTCAAAGATGTATGTGTCGTTGCCCGGACCGCCGGTGAATACGTTGCCCAGCGAGTTTCCAGTGAATGTGTCACTCAGCGAACCACCAATCACGTTTTCCATTGTGCTGCCGGACAACAATGTCAACGTCAGGCCGGCGTTGCCGATCTGCGCTGTGGCGACCGACAAATCGATTAATACGCTGCGTGTCGTTGTACCGCTGAAGTTGAGCGTATCGGCTCCACCGTCTACTTCGTTAATCGTGTCGCTGCCAAGCGAGAGATCGGTGTCGAAGATGTAAATGTCGTCGCCTGCTCCGCCGTTGAGCAGGTTCGCCAGTGAGTTCCCGGTCAGCACATCACTCAGTGAGCCGCCGATCACATTTTCTATCGAGGGTGCAGAGAGCGTTAATGTCAACGCAGCGTTGACAATCTGCGATGTTGTTCTGGAAAGATCCACCGTGATGCTTCGAGTTGTGGTGCCGCTGAAGTCAAGGGTGTCTATTCCACCGCGTGTGTCGATGACGGTGTCACTTCCAAGTGGACTGTCGGTGTCAAAGACGTAAATATCATTGCCAGCCCCGCCCGTCATCGTGTCGTTGCCCTCGCCGCCGATGAGCGTTGTGCCCTGAGTTACTCCACTGCCGATGGAAATCGTGTCATTGTTATCACCGCCCTCTGCTCGCAGAGAAATTCCCGAAGGCAGGCTATTGATAATGATCGAGTCATTTCCCGCATAGCCGTAGATATTGATCGCTGTCAGTGCGCCCGAAGAAAATGTTGATACAGTTCCATTAAAGACGATGGTCAGCGCTGAACTGCCTGTGGCGGTGATCGTGTCAGTCTGAGCTGTTCCGTAAACGGAAAGTGTTGTACCTACAACTTGTAGATTGCCGCTGACAACTCTGGACGAGATACTGCTGATGTTATTTGCTGACTGTCCATCATTGACCCTGAATGTCACTGTCCGCGCTGCAGCACTCTGAGAGGTACTGACGAATTGCACCGTGCGTAGTGCCGCCTGATAATTTGCTGCCGTGTCAGTACCGGTCAGGGTCAGAGTTCCTGCTTCATCCCAGGTTCCGCTGATGCCTCCTGTATCGACGAAAACAAGTTCGTCGCCGCTCTGAAAACCAGATGCGATATTGATTATCGCTCCCGTGATATTTGCGGTATCAACATCGGTCACGGTCAAGGTTGATGTCACCGCTATGGCGGATGCCGCAGGAGCGTATGGCACCGCGGTGTTTTCGACGCCTCCCAGCACCGGCGCGTCGTTGACGGTAGTGACGTTCAGCGTCATTGTTGCAGAAACGCTGCCAGAATCGGCGTCGTTGACTTCAAAGTCGAACGAACTTCGAGCCGATCCGCTCTCATTCGCGGCCGACGAATAAACAAACGTCGCGAATTGTGCTGAGGTAATCGTCATCCCGTTCGTGACTGGAATGGCACCAGAACCCTGGTTCACCATAAGCGTGTCGCCACTTGCCAGATTCAGATTGCGAATCGTGAGTGACACAAGTGTGTTGTTTTCAACGTCCGAGAATTCGAAGTCCGACGTTGCGAACGTCTTTGCCGTATCTTCGTTTGTGGTGATGCTGCTGGTCTGCGCGACAGGTGCGTCGTTGACGGCAGTGACGTTCATGTTCATAGTCGCTGAGACTGTCCCGGCGCCCGCGTCGCTGACAATGAAGTTGAATCCGGTGCGTGCCGAACCATTCGTATTCGTGGCGGGGGTATATACCATCGTTGAGATTTCAGCAGCGCTGATTGTCATCCCGTGTGTAACTGCCACAGCTCCGGAGCCCTGGTCTACCGTCAATGTGTCACCGCTTGCCAGATTTAAGCCGCTGACTGTGACAGATACCAAACTGTTGCTCTCGACATCCGAGAACTGAAAATCGGCCACCGCAAACGTTGTTGCGGTGTCTTCGTTAGTTGTCACGTTGCTGACCTGTGCGATTGGCACATCATTCACAGGCGTCACGTTGATACTCATAGAGGCCGAGACAGTGCCATTGGCCGAGTCATTGGCGTTAAATGAAAACGTGCTGAGGGGTGCTCCGTTCGCATTTGGTGCAGGCGTGTAGATCATCGTTGCAATTTGTGCTGCGGTGATCGTCATTCCGTCTGTGACGGCAACCGGACCAGCCCCCAGGTTGACTGTCAAAGTATCGCCGCTCGCGAGACTCATGTTGCTGACCGTGATGGATACCAGACTATTGTTTTCGACGTCTGTGAATGCAAAGTCTGATGACGCAAAAGACCTGGCCGTGTCTTCGTTCGTCGCTACGCTGCTGTTTTGAGCGACCGGTACATCGTTGACAGCTGTGACATTGAGTGTACAGGCCGCAGAGGCTGTTCCTGTACCGGAATCATTGACTTTGAAGTCGAATGCGCTGCGAGCCGCACCGTTTGCATTTGCTCCCGGCGTGTAGATCAATGTGGCGATTTGCGACGCAGTAATTGTCAGTCCGTTTGTGACTGCAATTGCACCAGATCCCTGGTCCACTGTGAGTGTGTCGCCGCTCGCCAGATTAAGTCCACTAATGACAATTGAAACAAGAGAGTTATTTTCCACGTCCGTGAACAAAAAGTCTGACACTGCGAACGTTTTGGCTGTGTCTTCGTTGGTTGTAATACTAATTGCTTGTGCCACGGGCACATCGTTGACTGCGGCGACGTTGATGTCCATTGTGGCCCCAATGGTTCCGCTACCATCGTCGTTCACCAGGAAAGAAAATGAACTCAGCGCCGCACCGTTCGAATTCAGGGCGGGGGTGTAGGCCATTGTGGCGATTTGTGCTGCCGTGATCGTCATGCCATTTGTGACAGAAATCAGGCCGGAGCCTTGATCCACTCGCAGGGAATCACCGCTTGCCAAAGACAGTCCACTAATCGTGATGGACACCAAACTGTCGGATTCGATGTCGGTAAACACAAAGTCGGAAACCGCGAACGTTTTCGATGTGTCTTCGTTCAGCGTCACGCTGCTCGCCTGAGCTATCGGCAAATCGTTGACGGCCGCAACATCAATGCTGAGAGTAGCTGTCACCGTGCCTGGATCAGCGTCATTGACTCTAAAGTCAAATGTACTCCGAGCCGTACCGTTGATATTTGTCGGAGATGTGTAAACCATTGTCAAAATCTGTGCCGCTGTGATCTGCATTCCGTTGGTGACCGCCACTGGACCAGATCCCTGATTGACCGTCAGAGTGTCTCCGCTTGCCAGACTCAGATTGCTGACGGTAATTGAGACCAGTGAGTCAGACTCAACGTCAGTGAATCCGAAGTCCGATACCGCAAAAGTCATCGCCCTGTCTTCGCTCGCTGTAGCTGTACTGTTCTGTGCGACAGGGATATCGTTGATGGCGGTGATGTTGAGATTCATGGTCGCCGATACTGTGCCGGCATCTGCGTCGTTGGCGACAAAGGAAAATGTACTGCGCGGTGTGCCATTTCCATTCGCTGCTGGTGTGTAAACGATCGTTGAAATCTGAGCTGCTGTGATCGACATCCCATTGGTGACATTTACCGGGCCGGCCCCCTGATTCACTGTCAGCGTGTCACCGCTGGCCAGATTGACTCCACTGACCACGATCGAGACCAGAGCGTCGTTTTCCGGGTCGGCGATCTGAAAATCCGAGACTGCCAGCGTCTTAGAGGAATCTTCGTTCGCCGACACATTGCTGGTCTGTGCGACTGGTGCGTCATTCACTCCCGTGATATTCGTGCCCATTGTCCCCGAGACGGTTCCGAGATCCGTATCGTTGGCCTTGAATGAAATCGTGCTGCGTGGCGTGCCGTTGCCGTTCAGTGCCGGCGTGTAGACCATTGTGGCGATTTGAGCTACTGTGATCGTCATGCCGTTGGTTACCGTCACAGGACCAGAACCCTGATCAACGGTCAACGTATCGCCGGTCGCAAGACTCAGACCGCTGATTGTAATCGATACGAGAGCATCATTTTCCGCGTCGGTGAACTGAAAATCAGATGCTGCAAAGGTCTTCGGAGTCTCCTCCAGCACCGTTACGCTGCTGGTTTGAGCGATCGGAGCATCATTGATTGCAGTGACATCAATGCTCATCGCCGCTGAGACCGTGCCGGTGGTGACATCGTTCGCTGTGAAGGAAAACGTGCTCCGAGCCGCTCCGTTCGCATTGGATGCCGGCGTGTAAATCAGCGATGCTATCTGCGCGGCGGTGATTGTCATTCCGTTGGTGACATTGACCGGGCCACTTCCCTGATTCACCGTCAACGTGTCGCCGCTGGCAAGTGTCAGTCCACTGACCGTGATTGAAACGATTGCATTACTTTCTGCATCTGTGAACAGGAAGTCTGAAACTGCAAAAGTTTTGACTGTATCCTCGTTTGTTGTGACAACGCTGGCCTGCGCAATCGGCGCATCGTTGACGGCGGTCAGAGCAATTGTGTTGGTGAGTGTATTGCTCGGCTTAATTCCATCGCTGATGAACAGTTCCACGGACCGATTGGCCAGATTCGGAGTGTCACTGGTGTTGGAATAGGTAACGGCTCTCAACGCAGACTGCCACTGTGCTTTTGTGGCCGTCGAACCGCTGGAAGAGAGTCTCAGAACGCCTGTCTGATTGTTGAACGATGCGGTGATGTTTCCCATCGTCGAGTTATCGTTGGTGAAACTAAGCACGTCCTCGTTGAGCACGAAGTTGGTAATAGTGAACCTAGCACGCGTCAGTGTAGCGTTGTCAGAATCTGCAACAACTACGCCCGAATTGATGATCGCGACCGCGTTCTCGGTGTAGGAAATGCTGCTCGCTGCTGCCAGAGTTGGCGCAACGTTCACCTTGAGTTCATTCTCATAGGTATTCAAAAAGAGGTTTCCACCGACCTGATACAGTACCAGAATGTCCTGCAGCGCCGGGTTGATCTCGACGTTGGAACTTAATCCTGATGCCACCGTGACCGTGCTGGCAAAGCTGGTTCCAAGATCCTGGCTTACTCGATACTTTAGGACACCACCTTCGTTGAAAGAGTCGATGACGTTCCCTGTCGCGTCTGCCGCAAGTGATCGACCTTGGGAGTGACCGCTGTTATTTCCAAAGTTCAAAGATGTGGCTGTACTTGCTTGAAGATCGACTTTGGAAGCAACATTTCCGTTCCTGTTATTCCCTGCAACGAAAGCAAAATCTCCCGTTGGACCAAAAGAAACGGCCGTCGCACCATGAGAAACAGAGGGACCTCCCGTAGTGGCTGAGTCTGTTGAGAATGTCGCGCCTGAATCTGTGCTCTTCGAAAAAAGCACGTCCGAGTAATCGCCAATGCTGTAAACATCACTGGTGACGGGGTCGATCGCCAGCTTTCGATATGCCAGTGAATCAACAGATGCTGATGTGTAACTTCCTATTCCGTTCGTGTTGTTACGGAATACCAGCGAGTTGTCACCGCCCGATCCCTGAACGTAGACATTCGTTCCCAAAGCTGCCAGATTGATCCCGCGAAAGTTAACTGCAGATGTCGTAACGGTCTGTGGTGTTGAGAATGTCGCTCCGCTATTGGTACTGACACTCAGAAAAGCACTGCTTCCAGAGACCCAGGCCACATAGACGTTGCTGGCTCCCTGAGTCTCCACCGCCACGTACGTGGCAGCGTTATTCGACAAGAGTACGCTCGGCTGGAAACTCTGTCCACGATTTAAGCTTGTTGCGATTCGAACCTGACTGCCACCATAGGCAACGTGGATGTCGCCATCCGCGGAAGCTGCAATGTTATCTGTGTTGTTGGCGTTGTCGATAGTGACGCTGGAATTGTCGTTCACCTGGACTGCAGAATAGAGCCCGGATAACAGTGTCAGATCTTCCAGTCGTTCAATCACATGGGCCATTTGGCCACCATAGTTGAACGATCGACGCAACCGACCTGATCGAAATTTATTTAGCGGCTGATTAGTGTCCCATGTCTGATTGAGAGCTGTCAGTAATCGGCTGACGATCAAACTACATGATTCTTGAACTGACATGGATTGAACCTTATTCTTAGGACCAGAATTTTCTTAAAGCTGCGGGGAAAGCACAGACGGTCCGGCCTGAAGTGAGACATAGCCGGAAGTTCGTGCATGATTTCGGGCACGTAATGCAACGTGCGTCGGCCGGACATATGCAGGCACAGACGGCAGCGATCAATACGTGGGCAATCCAGACGTGTCTGATCCTTTGGTTCGCCGGATTCCTGCCGTTCATCGAAGTGTCGTATGACGACTTGCCGACATTCCTGCGGATTTCGCCGCAGACCATTGAGCCAAGTCGCACGGTTTGTTGTGGAGCAGTTGCGAAAGGAAATCGAATACTACGGGCGAGGTAAAGTCGTTCGTTTAGTCAAAGCCTATGCCGTAAGAAACGCCGGTTGCAGGAGTTGAGCTAATCGTCGGTCCCGCCTGGGAATTGAAGAACAGAGTGGCCCGGCTGCTCACCGAATCCCTTTAAACGACAATGATTGCCTGACCGGCAAACTGCTGACTCGGGCCGCTGACTTCGTGTGCCGTCAATCGCCGGGCTGGACATTTTGCTGTGTGAACAAACAACTGAACTGAAAACATCGCGCAATAAAAAGAACGCCAGCTGCGAGTGTGTGCCTCATAAACGAAGCAAAAACACACGCATCTGGCGCTGAGAATTGTGTCCCGCGAGTTTCGCGTTCCACATAAGTATCATCGTCGATTGAATGGGACGGAATCGCCCTGCCCTCCAAACGCAGAGCGATTCACTTGAATCATTGCTAGGCGATAAATCTGCTTCAAAGATAGAATTCTTACTCGCTTTTCGGTGAGTCTTCGGACTTTGGTTTTTCTCCGTTGGATTCTTCAAAAGCTGGTCGCTGTGGTCGCCGACCCTTGTTGCCATCACGCCGCTCCCCGCCACCCTCGCGCATGCGAGCCATACCAGCTTGAAGTTCTGCCTTGTCCAGAGATCCGTCTTTGTTTGTGTCGATTTGTTCCAACCGGTCCTTCATGAATGGCGGAAGTTCGTCTTTGCTGAGTTTACCGTCCTTGTCGGCATCAGCTCTCTCAAGCATTTGACCTACGAACTCAGGCCCACCGCCGAATCCGCCTCCCGGAGTTCCCCCGCCGAATCCTGGACCTCCACCGCCAGATCGCTCGCGGGCTGAAGCCATGATTTCTTCTTTGTCAAGAACCCCATCTTCGTTCTTGTCGCCACGAGTCATCATAGACTGCATCCGTTCCGGCAATTCTTCTTTCGAAAGCTTGCCGTCCTTGTTTGCATCCATCGCCATTAAACGCTCAACCATCTGCGCGGCAGAGGTGTCGCCTTCGCCGCCAAAAGGTCCCCGTCCCATGCCTTCAAAGTTCGGACGTGTTTCGGCCTGATCAAGTCGACCGTCCTTGTTCTTGTCGAGAGTTTTCAAAGCGGTGGCGGCGTTTTCAATTTCTTCCGCCGACAGATTTCCGTCTTTGTCAGTATCCATTGCGATCAATAAGGGATTCGGGATTCTGAACCCTTCACCTCCGAAACCAAAACCGCCGCCAAATCGGCCTGGTTCACCTTGGGGTGGTTGAGCCATCAAGTTGGCGGTCAATGTTAGTGATACAAAGCATGTTGCGATTCGAATGGACTTCATGGTAATGCTCCGAAATATTTTGAACTGTTGAAGTAGATTTGTTTCATCCTGCAAACGCAATTCCGTGCGAAGGACAATCCGCACTGCCAGATTTAACCCACTGCATCGGGATAATAGTCGCTTGTTTCGAGAATTTTCCCAGGCAGTGACAATCAATACACAGGGTTTCGCAACACTGGACTCTTCAAATAGCCTGAATGCTTGTTTAGACTTGCCAGTTGCCGTCCCTGTTTCTTGCCGTTCTTCAAGTGCGTTGTCGATGCCATTCATACCCATCAACACCGATGCTCCGCTGTATCACTTTCCATACGCCACGATTGGATTGATCTTTGCGAACGTGGTGTGTTTTGCCGCAACGGGATTTGCTCTTATTCCCGAGCGGTTGGAGCCATGGCTGCTGCAGTACGGTGAAGGCCTGAATCCTCTGGAATGGATTCCTGCTGCATTCGCTCACGGCGGATTCATGCACTTGATCGGCAACATGTTTTTCCTCTGGGGATTCGGACTAGTCGTTGAAGGAAAACTCGGCTGGAAACGATTTCTGCCACTGTACTTCGCGATGGCGGCCGCATGGGGAGCAGGTGTAGACGTGCTGACATTGCATCGAACGGATGCGTATGTTCTCAGCCATGACGTGAGCGACCTGGGAGTCAAGAATTTTGAAGAGTTCGAAGCAGGGTGGGACGAAGAAGAATTTGGAATGGATGCCAGGACTGCTCTAAATATGGTGAAGGGACGCTGCCTTGGTGCGTCGGGTGTCATCTTTGCCTTACTAGCGATCAGTCTTGTCTGGGCACCGAAGAATGAAATGCACATCGTTGGCTTTCTTATGTTTCGTGTTGTTTCGTTCGACGTGACGATCATGGTGTATGCGTTGTGGTATCTGGCATTGAATATCCTTGAGTTGCTCTTATCGCAATTCGAGATGGGTTCGTCGGGACTCCATATGGTGGGATGTGTGATTGGATTGGCCATTGGTGTCGTTTACCACAAGCAAGGTTGGGTCGATTGTGAAAAGTGGGATCTGTTCTCTGTCATGAGCGGCAAGTATGGTCGATTTGCCGAAAAGGACTGGGCTTTAGGGAGTCAATCTCCAACGGGAAAAACCTACAGCGGTTTACCGCTTCCGGACGGAACCGAAGAATCCACGGATCATTCGGCTGGCAGCGCCCGAAACATGAAAATCTCCGGAGGCATGAAAAGAGTCAACTCATTGATCGATGCAGGTGATGTGCTCACAGCCGCTGAAGAATTGATGACAATGCGGCTGCACGAAACAAATACCTGTCCCGATGAAGCTCGTACAAAAAAACTGGCGATGGGGCTGTTGCAGGCGCAAGCATATGATGACGCGGAGATCTGGTTGCAGGAATACATCGACAGTTATCCCCACGACAACGCCTGGGCTCGCATTCGCATGTCGCAACTGCTGCTGACTCAGCTCAAACGGCCAACGGCTGCCCTGAAGACGCTAAAAGGACTTTCACTGGAAGGTGTGGATCAAAACCTTCAGAATCTGGCTAAGAAAATCGTCCGTACAGCGAAAGAGCAAATTCGCAGCGGAGTCCAGGATGAGGAACCAGAATGGTAGCCAGTGAAGCAGACCGACAATTGGTCGAACGAATTCGAGCCGGTGAAGCCGACGCATGGCAGCAGTGCATCGACCTCTACGAGGGACGCCTGCTGGCCTTCGCGCGGACTCGACTGCAGGATCGCTCGGCTGCTGAAGATATTGTTCAGGAGACGTTTTTGGGTTTTCTGAAAGCACTGCCGAACTACGACGACCGCACACCGTTGGAGTCGTGGTTGTTTTCCATCGCCGCACATAAGCTGATCGACTTCATGCGCCGTTCCGGACGTCGTCCGGTGCTGCCTCTGCTGACGTCTGAATCCAAAGACGGAGCCGCGCGGGACCTCACAGGGCCAGGTCGCGCGGCTTCCAGCATGATGCGCAGCAGCGAAAAAGCCAGGGCAGAATCGACGGTGATTGAGGCGTGTCTTCAGGAATTGATCAAAGATTTCAAGGTCAACGGAGCCTGGGAGCGACTGCAATGCGTGGAGTTGATCTTCGTCCTTGGCTGGGCCAATAAAGACGTCGCCACAAGACTCAACACGACCGAGCAAGCTGTGGCCAATCACAAGTTTTTCGTCGTCTCAAAACTCAAAGACGCCGCCAAAGCCGCCAAGATTCAAAACAGCGTCCTTGCAGATTTTGGTCTGGAGTAACCCCTGGCGTTAAGGCGAGCGGTAGGGCGTCAGCCCTCCGAGCACGTGGCTACTGCCACACTCTTCGCGATGCCGAACTTCTACAGAAATTGCATACGCTCGTCACACGACATCAAGGGCGAGCCCGTGAAGTCATCCGCCTCTGCACGATATCACTTTGACTGG
>JANOZG010000203.1:0-2991 GCA_031429275.1 Planctomycetota bacterium | reverse complement strand
CGTGGCCGCCTTCGTGCAGCGTCGTCAGGACCGCGCTGGGCAGATCGTCTTCGCGGACGCGAATCGTCAGACGGACATCGTGTGATCCCATCTGAGCGGTGAATGGATGCGTTGATCGGTCCAGACGTCCTCGTTCAAAATCGAAACCGATGGCAGTCAGAATTCGACGGCACAAATCCCATTGCCCATGTGCAGCGAATTCGCGGCCTTTCAGTAATTCCGAATTCCCTGCCGTAGCGGCCGACAGCTTTTCAACAAGCGGAACAAGCTTCAGCTTCAGGTCCGCCAGCACCGGATCAAGCCGCGACCGACTCATGCCAGGCTCATATTCATCCAGCAACGAATCGTATGGATCGCCGGTTCGAGCCAATGTCACCGCTCGCTCACGAACCAACGTCAACAGCTTTTCAAACGCAGGTGCAAATCGAGAAAAATCGTTTGCTGCATATGCGTCTTCCCAGGCCCCGAGAGATCGCGACTTTGCTTTCGCCAGGTCACGGATCAAGTCTTCTGACACCGCCAGCGATTGTCGCCGAAGTCGTCGCAGCAATGTCAGTTCCCGTGTCCACCGCACGTCGCCTTCGCGCTGCTGCGCTACTTCTTCAATGAGATCCCCAATGTCATCCGCTGTGAGCATCGCATGCCGAATGCCTTCCAGAGTAGCCAGTTGCTCACCGCGCTGAGCACGCCCCATCGTTGGCAGTTTTGTTTCTTCGTCCCAACCCATCAGGCCGATCGTCTGATCCAGATGCAACAGCTCTGTAATGCGGTTCCTCAGCGTTTGCTCCGCGCCGTCGGTTCGCACCGGCGTTCGGCGAGGCATCTTGGTTTCGCGAGGCGGCCGAGCTGTCAGGACGACCGCAAGACCTCCGTGCTGGGCCACGTTGACGACCTGCTTCTGCGAGACGCGGCACAGAATCCCGAGACCATTTTCGGTTGTTGCGAATCCCATGACAGCATAGAACGGTTCTTCGAAGACAGTGCCACCCGGACCAACGACGGGAAACTCATGAACCGGCAACCTGGCCACGGATTGAAGCACCCACGACTTTTCAGGGTCCGCAAAGTATATCGCAGCGTCTTCAATCAGTTGATTCCAGTCGCCCGGCTCTGTGGCCGAACCAAGATGCACGCCCTTTCCGCCGTAGCCACGATTCGGTTTGAGCACCAGGCGTTCGCGATTCTTACGAGCGAAGTCCAGCAGATGTCCTTCTTTGCCGTGTGGCAGTGTGGTGCGTCGATCACCAACAATGCGAGTCCACAGCACATGGCGTCGGAAGAGTCGGCGTTCTTCTGCAGTAAACAGACGAGACGCAACTCTCTCGTCGGTCATTAGCTCCCAGCAGCTTTTGTGATCAAAATCGCCCACCATTGATGAGACGACTCTGTTTTGGCGAAACAGCAATCGCATGGCATCAAGAGGTTTGCCAATTTCTTTTTCGAGCGCGACGAGATCACGAGTTTCATAGTCGCGATAAGCGACATCGATTTGGACGTCTTCATAAAAGACTTCGTCACCTTCAATGCGAAGCTCCGTCGGATCGGCATGCACGATCGTGATGTTGTGACGTTCAGACAAATACTGCTTCAGAACTGACTGCTCGTTCGGACCGTCATGCGAATATTTTGGTTCCACCAGGCACAGACAGAAATTCTCTCGGCCAAGAGCACGTGCGTGATCAATCAGTACTTGCAGAAACAAGTCACGCTGATCGCGCGGCAGCTCAATATCCAACTCAGGGTCCTGCGCCAGCAATGTGGGGACGACATCCCGCATGACAAGTTGTTCTGCCAGAGGTGCGTAGTGAATACCGCCAACGCCGGAAAGATTGGGCTCCAGAAACAGCAAGGATTCCTGCCATCCCGCACTGGTGAAGTCGCAGACGGCATCCAGCCGACCATACATCGGATTGAGATGTTGATGCTGCGGCGTCCAGATGTCCCGGAGCCATTGATCTTCTTCCGGAGTAATGGCCAGAACTTTACGTACGTGTTCATCTTCCAGATAGAGTGACGGTATTCGCTTCAGAGCCTCGGCAATCTTCAGACAAACATGATCGACGTAATTCAGTTGTTCAGGCATGGCGAGCAGAGGTCGCAACATGATTCGCACGGGCTCTTCAACCCCGTCACGCTCATAGACCACCGCATTTGCCTGTGCGTCAATTCGCAATCGATCGGCAATTCTTGCCAACGTCCCGTCACCGACGCGCTGTGCAGCTTTGCGAATACGGTTATCAAGAGTTGTGCCAAACAACCCGACAGATTCAGCAGGACTCAGCATAAATCGTGGACAATCCATAGATGGCGGAAAAGCATCATCATAGTCCGTTGTGGCACTCATGCAACAGAATCCGCAAACTGCTCCTGATGCAAATTCACCACGAATCGTGCAATCGATATCCAGCATCATGATCTATTCATTCAACTCGGACTTTGAGAAGGAATTCCTTCCGGAACAACGCCAAGCTGGCACAATTGATCAATAGAAGTTTCGTTGTATTCGTTATTCATCAGTTGAGACTTTCAAAATGCCAGTGATGAAGCACATTACGGGATTCATCAACGGACGGAGAAATCGCCTGTCCATTTCCAACCGCAGACGCTTGCAGTCGGTGCCTCGGATAGCAGAATTGCTGGAAACTCGGCAATTGCTGGCAGCGTCCGGATTGCAGGTTGTACATCGCTCCGGGCAGAGTTTCGTGACGTGGCAGGAAGACACCAATGTGACGGGAGAAGGCTACAACGTCTATCGCTCGACATCTCCCATCACGACCGCAAACATTGGACAAGCTCAAAAACTGACATCCAAATGGGGGCCATTAAATGACAACACATCGCGGCACGACTTGACAGGCGTCGGCGCGCCAACGAATTTTGTGATTCAGGATCTGGGAACGCCGCTGTCCGATGATACTGGACTATTTGTATACACAATGCAGTCCGGAGAAGCGGGTAACTCGTATTACGCAGTGACTGAAGTCGTCAATG
>JANOZG010000202.1:0-5062 GCA_031429275.1 Planctomycetota bacterium | reverse complement strand
GAGTGAGTGAGCCGCACAGTGAGAGCTGGGGGTAGGCGTGATGAGACACGAGCAATAGACACGCTGCCAGCATGTTGCTTCTTATGGATGTAGCGAGGTCGAAAGCCAGCAAGGGGTGGCGTCAGGCATATCACTCAGACGCTACCCAGAGAGAAGCCGGAAGGTCCGACGAGACGAAGTCACCTGTTTCGTTTCAATGGACGATGTGTGTATCTTGTTTTGATTGGTGTTCCGTGAAGTGGATTCGATCGCAGCTGTTTTGGAAAATAGTAGGGCTTTACGCCGTTCTGTCGCTGCTTGCTTTGATCGGGCTGCTGGTCGCTCTGAGTGCCGGACAATCAGCGGAAGTCCTGGACCAGCAGACGCTGTTAGTTCAGCATCGACTCCGGGCAATTCGTGACGAACTGAAAAAAGGTGAAGATCCCCAGGTTGTGATGACGGCATGGCAGCCTTCCTTTCGGCGAGAGCTTCAACGTTTATGGCTTGTCGATAAGGAATGCACCCCGTTGACTATCGGGGAAGATGAGCTACCCTCGGAGATCACTCTGGTCTCCATCGTGCAGTCAGCGATTCGGTTTGGTGAATCTTCCAAACGTATCCGCTTGGGAACCGGCTCGCAGGAATCACTGGCGTTTGGTCTGGATGCTTCAGACGATTCGGGCCAGATTCGAGTCCTGCTGGCAGTGCTCTCTCTCGATGAGCTGCTGGCGAGACATCCTTCGATTGCATCTGCCGCCACAAGGACTGCAATCTTCACGTGGATCATAGGGGTGATTTGTGTGGCCTTTGTGATGATTGGAGTGGTTGAACCTCTTCGATTGATGTCGGTGAATCTTGATAAGTCCATTGAACGACCTCAACGAGAAAACATGCTGTTGTCAATTTCCGATAGGCATGACGAGCTTGGCCAGGTCGCCAAATCCCTGTACCGTCTGGAAGGTGAACTTCAAGTGCGAATCACGGGGCTGTTGCAGGCCGAGCGAGAGGCCCGTTCATCATCGGACTTATTGTCAGCCGTTTTGGATTCGATGGAGGAAGGTGTTGTAGCCATCGATCCCGCGCAGCGCATCGTCTTTATAAGTGCCGGTGCCCGTCGTTTGTTGGGGATCAGCAAAGTTATAGGAATCGGCCATCGGCTTTATGAAGCAGTTCGTGTTCCGGCATTCCTTGATACCGTTCAGGATGCATTGAAGTCTCAAAAGATCGAGACCATCGAATATCGCAAATCCCGCGAGCAACCCAGCCTGGTCCTTGTCGTCATACCGATTCAAACTGGACCTCATTCCGGCGCGGTTGCGGTCGTTCGAGACGTCTCGGAAATGCGACGCCTGGAAGCCATGCGACGAGATTTTGTGAGCGGTGTGTCTCACGAATTGAAAACTCCACTGACAGTGATTCAGGCATGTACCGATACTCTGTTGGCAGGTGCCATGAGCGATCCGGATGCCAGCGAACGTTTTCTTAAACAGATTGAAGAACAGTCTGAGAGATTGCTGCAATTGATCCTCGAAATGTTGCAGCTTGCCCGCGTTGAATCAGGCCAGCAGGTTTTGAACATTCAGTCAGTCGATGTGGTCACGATCGCTGATGAAGTCGTGCGGGGCTTTCGAACAGTCGCCGCGACGAAATCCCTGACTCTGGAACTGTCAGGGATTGATCAGATGCTGATCGAGGCTGATGAACAGGCAGTGCAGACAATTGTCGGTAATCTGGTCGATAACGCCTTGAAGCACACAGACGCGGGCGGCTTCATCGCAGTCGAACTGCAGATTGAAGACGCAGTTCCGACCATCATCGTACGAGACACGGGGACCGGAATTCCGGAGCAACTTCTGGGGCGAATTTTCGAGCGATTCTATCGCGTCGATCGCGGCCGTTCTCGACAACGCGGTGGATCGGGACTTGGGCTGGCGATCGTCAAACATCTTTGTCATGCCTTAGGGGCAACAGTGTCCGTAAAAAGTGTGATGGGCCGCGGCAGCGAATTCCGCGTGCAGTTTCCGAATTAAAGAGCCCAGGCATTACAACGTCGACAACCCGGTGACCTGCGCTGATTTTGCAGATAGAATGCGGCACATCGCAGGTTGATCTTACCCCACGGAAAGAGAATTGGCACCGCTGCAAATTGCCTCGCGAATTGCCCGGATTATCGTGGTTTTCACTTCAAGGCGGTTCCAGTTTGCAATAAACTCAGTCGGGTGATCGGAAGCCAGTTCTATATCAAACGGCAATCGATCCTTTGTCAGAGCTGGAACACAAAATCTGTTCTCTGGCAGGCAAAAACAAGCCGTTTCAAAAGGTACCTGTGAGTGAGCAGATCAGGGACGCATATCCTTTCACGAGCAACATGTCCGCACTGTTGGCACGTATTTCCTTTGGACGAAACGCTTTGGGTATCGTCACACCCCGCTCTGAATGGTGACGCTCGGTTGGGTGCCGAATGTCAGCGTCGGTTTCTGCCGACACGTTTCGATGCGAGTGGCAATGCACTGGACAGTCACGGTTCCGCTTGCAGCGAACTGGCCTGTCCGAAGTGTCATCTCATCGTTCCGCGGGCGATGTTTGAGATGCGAAGCTTGTTCTATTCGATTCTGGGATCACCTGGTTCCGGCAAATCGCATCTGATTGCGACAACCACATGGACTCTGCGACAGACGTTGGGGCGAAAATTTCAACTCAGTTTTTCAGATGCCGACCCTGAATCGAATCGCGTGTTGAACAAGTCAGAAGCGCGCCTCTTCTTCAATGAATTTCCTGACGAACTGACGACGCTGCCAAAGACGGAAAAAGAAGGAGAGCTCTATAACCCTGTGCGCTTCGGCGACCAGACTGTTTGGTATCCCAGGCCATTTGTGTTTTCGGTTCAGCCATTGCAGGATCATCCGCGAGCAAAAAACGTAGCCGAAATATCCCGTGCGATTTGTTTGTACGACAATGCTGGCGAGCATTTTCTGCCTGGAGGTCGATCGTCGATCAGCCCTGCGACACAACACCTGACCGTTTCAAGTGGGTTGATTTTTCTTTTTGACCCGACTCAACACGTTCGGTTTCGCGAGGCGTGCAAGGGTAAAACCAATGATCCGCAGATGACCACCCCTGGATTAAGCTTCAGGCAGGATCAGATCATACAGGAAGCAGCAAATCGAATTCGCACACAAGCCAGCCTGGGTCAGAACGAAAAGTACAAACGCCCGATTATCGTGGCGATGACAAAACTCGATGCCTGGCGCAGCCTGCTTCCCGACAATTTTGAGCGGCGAGCGGCAGCATTCGGAGAAATTCTCCTACAACGGCCCGGCAAGGACTCTACAGAAACTGTGCTCAATCAGCGTCGCATCGTACAGGTTTCTATCGACCTGCGCGAACTCATGTTGCTTTACGCTCCCGAATTCGTGAACGCTGTGGAAGGCTTTGCTGAAGACGTGACTTATATACCTGTGTCAGCATTAGGGCATTCACCAACAAAGGAACTCGACACCGGGAGATTCGGAGTTTGTCCGGGGAAAATTGCACCCCAGTGGGCCGAGCTTCCATTGCTTTATCTCCTGTCGCTGACAAGTGGCGGCTTGATTCCCAGACCATCAGAGCGGAAGCCAGTCGCAGATCCATCGGGAGTGAGACGTACGTGAGCTTCGAGATCGTCTACACATCGAGTCAGCGGGGACTGAATTCAGGAGCCACTGGATTCTGCACGGTCGCGGCCACGACTGGCATTCCGCGACTGTTGCAGGAGAAACTGGAATCCCTCAGCGGATACCAACATCAGCATAAGCCGGGGTCGAATCGAAACGCCGTGAGTTTCTGTTGTCAGGCTGTTCGAGTTCAACAGGAAACATACGTAGTACTTTCGCGCGTGGCTGATGCCGGGACCGATTTTTCAGGGCGCAGTAACAAGATTGCCCACCATCTCGCTTTGTCGTTAAACGAGGTGCGTTCGGCCAACTGCTCCCCAACGATGCTCCTCGCAGACGAAAAGTTCTGGTACACAAAATGGTCCCGTGAACCAGAATGGTTACCTGTCGATCGCATGCCGAAGCCTGTTCCATCCGATCGTATCTCCGGCAACATGTGGAAGAAGACTTTCGGAGATGCTGGCTGGGCCGGTATCGTTGCGCGTTCAGTCGCGAACGATTTTGAACCTGTGTTCGCGATTATCCCGGAAACTTGCAACGCTCTTGGCTTGGTACACGAGGCACTGCAGCAGCTTCCGCTGCGAATGCACTGGAAAGTCAGTTTCAGCACGTATTTTACGCGTTCCTCGGGAGCAGACTGTCATTGGCGTTTTCTGCGGGACGGCATGGAAGAGGCGAAAGCCGTTCGAAATCGACCGGTCGGCATCGTGATTGATTCGAATTCTCGTATAGATCCACGGGATCAGGACAGCTACGTCAAAGCCGCTCGCTCTGGAGAGTCCAGATCTGTCCAAAATCCCGAAGCAGCGGAAGAATCCGAAGAGGAAGAATCTTTTGATCGTCGACCGGTCACGCGGAGTCAGCTACGCCGGCGAGAGGCAGGTGCGCGGGCGCGTCAGCAGCGTGTTGGTGGCAGAGTGCGTGCTGAACGACGCAGTGAAAATGATGTCATGCCGGGGGCGGAGTCTCCTAAGCCGGCTGGCAACAGACTAGTGAAGTGGTGGATCGCTGCCGGAGCGCTGTGTTTGTCAATTGCGTGCGGATATGTTGTCTGGCTGTTCGTTTCCCAATGACCAGCTATTTTATGAATTCAAATGTCAATCGACTCAACGTGATCAGGGAACAATGGCTGACCTTTACGATTTGATTGAGCGCATGCAGGTGACGCTGGCAAGTTCCAGCAGTCCTGCCAAAGAGCAATTGCGCGAACTGCACGGTGAATTGGCGGATCAGATCCGCCGCGCAAACAAACGCCTGAGAGAGTGTGATTCTCTGATGGCGAAAGGGCTGCGCGGCGAAGCAATCCAGCTCGCCGAACAGGAGCCTGCACTGCTGGACGTCGTGGCTATTCTGGATTTTCCGGAGTTGCCCGAGTGGAATGATTTCGTTGCGGAACTTGGCCTGACCGTTGCCCCTGAACTTCAAATCGA
>JANOZG010000201.1:0-5841 GCA_031429275.1 Planctomycetota bacterium | reverse complement strand
AAAACGCCATCAGCTCGGTTTCTTATTCATCGCGGCACATGCGCTGTTCAGCCGTATTCCTCGTCTGCGACATTATGTCATTCACCAGCATCAGTGCATTTCCTCGTGCGTCTTTTCAAACATTGGTGTTGTCTTCAAGCACAGCTCACTTCCTCAGCAAGACGGAAAGCTGCTGGTCGGTGACACAACATTGGAGAAAGTTGAGTTTATCGCCCCACTGCGACCTTTGACTTCGGCGGCGTTCTGTGTCAGTACCTACGCCAAACGCCTCAGCATCAATCTGCATTTCGATCCACGCGCCATTTCATTACAACGGGCTGAAGAACTACTGCAAATACTTGCGAATAAGATTCATGAGTCAGTTAAAACGCCATAGTTATCTCCTATAAAGGCCTAAAGACCGGCCGCAAGACTTTGAAGATTCCCTCAAATTAACTCACAAAACATGTCGTTAGAGATACAAGGTCAAAATATCCCACTTCGAGCTAAGCTGTGTTCCGCTGACGATGCCGTTAAGCAAATTAGCAGCGGAACAACTGTGGCCTGCGGCGGATTTGTTGGAGCTGGTCATCCTGAATCGCTCACTGCGGCTTTGGAAAGACGATTCCTTGACCAAAAGTGTCCTCTGGATCTGACGCTGGTCTACGCTGCCGGACAGGGCGACGGAAAGACACGCGGGCTTAATCACCTGGCTCACAAGGGACTTTTGCGACGAGTCATTGGGGGCCACTGGGGACTATGTCCACAACTCGGACGACTTGCGCTGGATGGCGACATCGAAGCCTATAATTTTCCGCAAGGCGTGATCTGCCATCTGTTTCGTGACATTGCCGCCGGACGCCCCGGATGTTTGACCCACGTCGGCCTCGGGACATTCATCGATCCCATTTTCGGCGGCGGTCGACTTAACGACAAGACCACCGAGGAACTGGTCGAACGCATCGTGTTACGGGAGAAGACCTGGCTGCTGTATCATGCTTTTCCAATTCATGTGGGCCTGATTCGCGCCACGGCGGCAGATTGCTTTGGAAATCTCGTGATGGATGAAGAAGCCGTCATTGGAGATGTCCTGCCCATCGCTCAGGCCGCTCACAACTGTCAGGGAATCGTTATCGCTCAGGTCAAACGGATTCTCGAAACTCCGATCCCACCGCAACACGTGCGAGTCCCCGGGCGACTCGTCACGCACATTGTCGTAGCAGAAGCACATGAGCACTGGCAAACGTTTGCGGAACCCTATGATGCAAAATTCTGTTCGTCAAACTTGCACGATCACGATTTGGCACTTCAAACGGATCAGCCACACACACATCTCACGCAAACACGTCTTGATTCGCGGCGCATCATCGCGCTGCGTGCCTGTGATGAATTGCAGCCAGGAGCCATCGCAAATCTTGGCATCGGACTGCCGGAAGGAATCGCACTCGCAGCCGCTGAACGCAAGATCCTGTCTGATGTGACGCTCACACTGGAAAGCGGCCCCATCGGCGGCATCCCCGCAGGCGGACTCAGCTTCGGAGCGTCCACGCACCCGCAAGCCATTATCGATCAGCCATCACAGTTTGACTTCTACGATGGCGGTGGCCTCGACTTCGCAGCTCTTGGCGCAGCGCAGGTCGATCAACATGGCAACGTGAACGTATCTCGCTTTGGAACACGCTTCGCTGGTGTCGGTGGTTTTGTGAACATCTCGCAAAACGCTCGACGTCTTGTATTCTGCGGAACGCTCACAACTGACGGACTGGAAGTCGAATTTGAAGACGGCAAACTGCGGATTGTCCATGAAGGTCGTATTGCAAAATTTGTAAAGCAGGTCGAACAGATTTCGTTCAGTGGTCCCGTCGCTCGCACTGCTGCCCGCGACGTGATTTTCGTCACAGAACGAGCCGTGTTTCGTCTGCAGCCTGACGGACTGGAACTCATCGAAGTCGCGGCCGGCATCGACATTCAGTACGACGTTATCAACCGCATGGAATTCACACCCATCGTCAGAACGGTCCGACCAATGGCGATTCATACGGAACACGCTTAATGAAACACACAGTGACCATGCAAGACGCAGAGAAAGCCAAACGCATTGTAATTGTTGCGGCAAAGCGAACTCCTTTCGGGCGATTTCGCGGCGCGTTGGCCGAATTTATGCCAGTGGACCTTGCAGTGATTGCAGGCGATGCCGTGCTGGATGGCATCGATCGCACTCTGGTTGATCAGGTCATCCTCGGCAACGTCCTCAACGCAGGACAGGGCATGAATATCGCACGACAGTTGGCCGTCAAATTGCAACTGCCTCTGCAGACGCCCGCCACGACGGTGAACATGATGTGCGGTTCCGGGATGCAATCCGCACTCATGGCCGTCACCGCCATCCGTGCTGGCGAAGCAAACGCAGTGCTTGCAGGCGGAACGGAATCCATGTCGCAGTCACCACTCTTGATCTCGCGACCAGCGAAAGGTGTGCCACCGGATTTCGATGCACCCATTGATTCTATTCAGCGTGACGGGCTGCTCGATAGTTTCGACAATCGCCACATGGGCGAACAAGCCGAGCAACTGGCGACTGAGTTTGAGATTTCACGCGATCAGCAGGATGCATTTGCCGAACGCAGCCAGCATTTGTACGGAGCCGCGGAGGTTCGAGGGGATCTTGCTGATGAAATCATCCCCGTTGGAAAATTGATAGCCGATCAGCATCCACGTCCACTCGTGACACAAGCCGAACTTAGTCTGTTGCAGCCGGCATTTCAATCGGCAACAAACGACGGCACGATCACCGCCGGCAACGCCTCCGGCATCAATGACGGTGCAGCAATACTTCTGCTGGCAGATTTGGAATTTGCCAAAGCCAATGGCTGGCCGATACTGGCCGAATGGATTGACGGAATCGTCGTCGGTTGTGATCCCTCTCGCATGGGCCTCGGACCTGTCAGTGCGATCCAGTCGCTGCTGCACCGCACGCGCCGCAGCATGAACAGCATCGATACACTGGAGATCAATGAAGCTTTTGCTGCACAGACACTTTCTTGTCTAAAGCAACTGGATCTCGCGCTGGACGGGGCAAACGTCAAAACTGCAGACGGTCATACCCTAAGCTTCAATTCCGCCGGAGGTGCCATCGCCATCGGCCACCCACTTGCCGCCAGCGGCGCACGGTTGTTGACTCACCTCGCGTGGAAGATTGCACGCGGCCAGTCAGTCTCCGCAATCGGCTCCCTTTGTATCGGCGGTGGCATGGGCATCGCCGCAATGCTGTCAGCCGCGTCTGTGAAGTCACATCAACCAGAACAGCCAACACTGTTGGGATGAATATAATTCGGCCGGGCCCCGAGTGTTCGGTGCCACATTTCCTTCCACGGCCAACGCCGTTAGAGTCTTACCGGGACGTGGTACTTGCGAGATGAGTTCTCTGGGGTCGACAATCGCCCTCAATGATGACACCCGAACCAACCGGCTTGACTGTCCCTTTGAATTCCCGTCCGCAGGGCGTGACAAGAGAATTCCGTGCGGACAATGTAGGTTAAGGAATGACCCTTGGATGTTTGTTTGGCACAGCTAGTGGTCTGTTGATTTAATCCTAACCCGAAGCGTCAGCGAGGGATTGTTGTTGAAAACGCGGCAACTTTTATCCCTCACTGACGTTTTGGGTTGTAAAAACCCATTAAATCAACACCCCGCTAGTGTCGGTTTATCGGCACGCAAATATCGTGACCCGTAGATTTCGGAGAGATGTATGAAGTTGAAGCTAAATCTGTTCTTTGGCGGACTACTTATCGGCGTTGCTATTGGGCTGATGGTGGGCGGAGCGCTCGTCAAAATCCCCGCAGACGGGTCCGGCAAAAGACAGTACCCACAGGGCCTCGCTCTGCTGCTGACGCTGGTTGGTGGAGTGGGCGTCAGCAGCGCACTCCGCAGCTCCGCAACACCTCCATCTCGCCGGGAATAAGGAATAAGGCGGAGTGCTCAATTGTATGCGCCGAAAAAATGGGGCAACATTGGTGCAGAGCCCTTTAACATCACCTGGCATGGGGCAGCGACGACCATGTGTTTTCGCTGCATCCGTGCCAAAACTCAAGACACTTCATTCAAGACCTTGCCGCCCAGTCGGCCCGCACCGGGGCCAAACTGGATAACAAAATCGGCGTAAGAAATCAGTGCCGGATCGTGGTCGATCACAATCACTGAATGACCAGTCTGAATCAAAAAATCGAGACACGTTCGCAATCGTTCAATATCTTTCAGATGCAGTCCGTTACATGGCTCGTCGAGGAGAAAGAGAGTTCGACCGGCTCCAGTGATGGCGGCAGATTTTCGGTTTTGTGCGGACTTTTCACCCTCTTCAAGAGGTATGCCAGCCAGCAGTGCCGCGATGCGCAGGCGTTGTGCTTCGCCGCCGGAAATGGTGCTTAGCGGTTGGCCGAGTCGCAAATATCCCAGTCCAACCTGCCGAACGGCGTTGAGTCTCTGCTGGATTTTGTGATGCCCGTTAAAGAAAAGAAATGCTTCATCGCCAGTCATGCACAGGATCTCGTAAACTGATCGGTCACGATAGCGAATCTCCAGGACTTCAGGCCGAAAACGTCGCCCGTGGCATTCTTCGCATGATGTTTCAATGTCCGCCAGAAACTGCATCGCTACTGTGACAACTCCGCGTCCTTCACAGACAGGACACCGACCACCTGACGACGAATTAAAACTGAATATGCCACGTCCGAAGTTGCGTTTCTTTGCTTCGTGAGTTTCTGCCAGCAGCACGCGGATTTCGTCGAACACACCGATCCACGTCGCTGGAATACTCCGACGTGATCTTTGCACCGGGCTTTGATCTAACAGCAAAACGCTGTCGATATTTTCGATGCCCTCGATACGCTCAATCCTGCCATCGCCGCTGGTCGTAATTGGCAGCTTCATTTCACGACATAAACTCGGAAACAAAGAATCAACGATCAATGAACTCTTACCGCTGCCACTGACTCCAGTGATGCCGCACAGAACACCCAGCGGGATTTTGACCGAAATTCCGGCTATGTTATGGCAGCAAATGTTGGTCAGTGTCAGCCAGTGTTCCGGCACGCGGCGTTTTTGAGGCGGCGTCTGAACGGCTGTCGAACCTGACTGCAAATGCATCCCGGTTGCTGTGTTAGCCTCGCAGAGATCCTCAGGCTTGCCCTGGAATACGACACAGCCGCCAGCATCCCCGGCTCCGGGGCCGATTTCTACAACTTCATCGGCTGCCAGAATAAACTCCGAATCGTGTTCTACTACGACAACCGTATTGCCTCGCCGCTGTAATTCACGAACTGCAGTGATGATTCGCTGGGTGTCCGAAGAATGCAGACCGGCAGTGGGTTCGTCCACCACATACAGAGTGTTGACCAGCCCCGAACCGAGCGCGCTCGTGAGTGACGCTCGTTGTGATTCACCTCCGGAAAGCGACTTCATGCTGCGATCAAGTGACAGATAGTTCATGCCACAGTGAATCAGAAACTCGATTCGCCGGTTGGCATGATCGAACACAGGCCGCAGTGCGGATTGCAAAGCAGTGGGAAATGATGCGTTGACTTCGGCGAGCCATCCATGCAGATCGCCAATTTCCATCTGCAACACGGCGGACAATGTTAAGTCGCGCAGTTGCACGGCCAATGCATCAGGGTTCAGGCGGTTGCCATGGCAGGCATCACAGCAGGTTTCAGCCTGAAGGACGGTTGGCTTTTTCGGACGCTTGGCTCTTGTGTCCCGATTGAGGATTGTTGACGATCCAGTGCCGCCGCATTTGGAACAAGCACCCAGCGGAGAGGTGAAACTGAGAAGCTCGGGCGACGGTTCGGGGAGTTTTCGGGCGCAGCG
>JANOZG010000200.1:0-2119 GCA_031429275.1 Planctomycetota bacterium | reverse complement strand
CGGGACCCGGCTCGCCTGCTCTTGTCTGGGGCGTTCACGACGTGTTCACCAAACCCGCCTCTTCCATAATCCCAGTCAGCTGCGAGCCACTGGGGAATTCGGACACAGATTGTGGAAGGTATTCGTAGGCCGCCTGGCGATTCCGCACAAGTAATTGGCCGAGTTTAGGCAGGATATTTCGGAAGTACCACTGGTAGACGGAACTGAGCAAGCGGTTGTCCGGAAGTGAAAATTCGAGCACGATCACTTTGCCACCAGGCTCACAAACTCGAGTCATCTCTTTCAATCCGCCGATCGTGCTGGACACATTCCGCAGACCAAAAGCCACTGAAACAACTTGAAATTTGTCCGATGGAAACGGAAGTGACAGTGTGTCGGCTTCCAGAAACACGACGTCCCGATCGTCGCGCTTTTGTTCGCCCAGCTTCAGCATTCCGTGCGTGAAATCGGTCGCAAACACGGTCGCCGCACCGTTCAGTTTCTTACGAAATGCAAACGCAAGATCACCTGTTCCGGTACAGACGTCCAGAATCGGGGAATTGTTGAATGGCGCTGCCATCCGCACTGTCTGCCAGCGCCAGTACACGTCGGTGCCCGCAGACAGAAAGTGATTCATGAAGTCGTAACGACCAGCGATCTCACCAAACATCTGACGAATGCGAGAACCGGATTTATCAACAGGCATTGCAGGAACTCATTTGAACCGACGCGAAGGTAGCAAAATCTCTTGAGTCGAGCGGCACCTGCGGCCCGTGTATTTCTTCGTTTAACCCGTGCTCGCCAGGTTTTGAAGTTGCGAGTTCCAGGCCCGGAGGGCCGGCAAATCCAATGCCGGTGGCGTGAGCCACCGGTATGCGAACATGCTGAATCCAAGGCCCGGAGGGCCGACACAATCGCGGATGTGTCGGCCCTTCAGGCCTGAAAAGTCGTGTTTTCTGCAACCCGGTGGCTCACGCCACCGGCAGATGATGTGCCGGACTTCCAGCCCTAACGAATTGCGCAACTTCAAAACCGACGGGCCAAACTGTAAAACGACTTGGCCTGTCGGCCACAGGTTAAACAAGAAAATCCACCAGCGTAGTGCCGCTCAATATTCACGAAGTCTACTCGGAAAACCGTGATTTCGACAGCGAGTTAACTCCTTAGACCAGAACATTGGAATCGTGCTGATTCAGCGAGTCGCAGGCACAGACGCTGCTACAATGGCACAGTGACATTTCCCTGCGTTCGCCGCTCGAAGTACCCCGGAAACGATCCTATGACACCAATCGACAAATCGCAAAGACATCGCGGCGGCGTGATCCATACGTATCAACAGTACGACCCAAAGTCGTTTCCCTCGCCAACAGCAGAACAGCCGGATCTGGTGTCGCCCGCGTTTGAGCATATGCTGACATATGGCTCGACCCGTGAATTTACTGAAGAAGAACTCGCCAAAGCCATCCGTCTTGACCCCGGTCAATTCGCGGGACTCGGACCCAGCCTTGATGCGCTCTTGAAAATGCTCCAGGAACGCAAGGAGAAAATCCTCGGCAAGTACGAAACAGACACTGTTCAAAAGAAAGCCGCTCGGCAGTTTTCTGATGCGGCAAAGCAAGCCCGTCCGCCTGCAAAGTTGGCAAAGTCGTTCTGGCAATCCGTCAAAGAAGAACAAATCTATTCGCTCGAAAACCTGTGGTACCGCGCTGAACGTACCGATCCTGATTTCGCCGGGAGACTTGTCAGTTTGATGGAATCGCTTGGCGAAAAATACCAGGTCGATCATCTCGCCGCGAAGTACGATTTTATCGGTCGCGAATCGATGACCGTGCCGGAAGCAATTGACATTCTTGAGGAACTTCGAAAGATCGATGAGTTGCTGAAGCAATTGGAAAACGCGAAAGAGAATGCTCAACTGGCCATCATCGATATGGAAGACCTGAGCGAATTCGCCGACCCGGAAACGATGGCCAATCTGAACAAGTTTCAGGAACAGGTTCAGCAATATCTCAAAGACATCATGGAAGGTCAGGGCCTGGCCAATCAGCAGGGCAAGATCCAGCTGTCGCCCAAAGCCTATAAGCTGTTTCAGGGCCGTCTGCTGCAGACAATTTTCAGCAACCTCAAGGCGTCCCGCGCT
>JANOZG010000199.1:0-6136 GCA_031429275.1 Planctomycetota bacterium | reverse complement strand
ACATTCACGATCGACCTGATCGACCTGAACGACACGCCGCCTGTGATTACTCCCGGCCAGCAGTTCAGCGTGTCGGAACTCGCGACTGTCGGCACCGTCGTCGGCAATGTGGCCGCCACAGACGCAGACGGAACCGGTACTCTGCAAGGCTGGACCATCAGCGGCGGCAACGTCGACAACATCTTCAGCATCAACGCCGCGACTGGTCGAATCACCGTCACCGATGTGACTCGCCTGAACTTCGAGGCGACGTCGTCGTACACATTGATTCTCACCGTCAGCGACGGATCCAACATTTCCGCCAATCAGACGGTCACGATTAACATCGTCGACCAGAACGAAACCCCGGTGCTCAACCCGACGCCTATTCTGTCGATCAACGAAAACGCCGCGAACGGAACTCTCGTCGGTACCGTCACCGGCAGCGATGTCGACGCGGGCGATGTGCTGACATACTCCATCCTCAGCAGCGGCCCGATTGCCCCATTCAGCGTCGACGCCGCCACAGGACAGATACGAGTCCTCGATTCGTCGCTGCTGAACTTCGAAGCCGTGACAACCGTCAATCTGCGAGTCGAACTCCGCGACGCCGCTGGTCTGACGGACATTCAAGTCGTCACCATCAACCTGAACGACCTCAACGAATCGCCTACGAACATCTCAATTGTTGGCGGCTCGGTGGCTGAGAACTCCCCCGGTGGCATGTACGTTGCAACGCTCTCCGGTTCAGATCCGGATGCCGGAGATCAACTATCGTTCTTGCTGGCCAATTCTGCAGGGGGACGATTTACGATCGATTCGACCACAGGGACATTGCGTGTGGCCGGTGGGGCGTCGTTGAACTTTGAAGCAAGTTCATCCCATCTCATTACGGTCAGAGCGACAGACACTGCCGGACTCGCGTTGGATAGATCGTTTGTAATCTTATTGACTGATGTCAACGATGTGCCTGTCGCTGTCGCAGATCACTACGTCACCCTGCAATTGTCAACGCTGCACGGGACTTCAACGAATGGCGTCCTGATCAACGATTATGATGAAGACGGTTCTCCGTTGTCTGTCGTCGTCGTGTCAGGTCCAGCGAATGGCTCATTGACGATGGCAGCCGACGGAACGTTTATTTATACGCCAACCAACGTTTTCACTGGAACAGACTCATTCACTTATCTGGTGACTGACGGTCAGTTGAACAGTTCGATTGTCACCGTGACAATTGATGTCATGTCGACAATTTCCACAGGCGGGGGCGGAAATTCTGGCACTACGGGATCGACAGGTTTTGGCAGCGGCACAGGTTCGACGACCGGCAGTGGCACGTCCACTGGTACATCGACGGGTGGAACGAATTCAAACAGCGGCGGCACCAATGGTAGCGACACGGGCGGCACAGCTCAAACAACATTTTCCGGGAATGTTGCTCCCGCTGGCGGCGTGCATGGCGCAGGCGAAACGACATTCTTCGTGACTGTTGGGGAAGGGATGGAGGAAGCAGGCAGTGATCAAAACAATTCCTATGGAGGACACGAATCACAATTGGCTTCCGTGATGATTTCCGCACTGAACAGGGATCAACAGCAGTCGGCAAACGCGGAACGTCGAAATGCTCTCGGTAACGCCGCGAGTGCCGTACGATTTGCCACAAGTCTGTTTGGTGGTGCTGTAGCGGCTGTACCAACGGACGCGATCGTATCATTTGGACGATTCGTATTTGATCCGAACCCACACGCAGAGCAGCAGAACAATGTGCCTGAGGCGGAGATTACCATGGAAAAAATCGTCGTTGGCAGCACCGCAGTTGTCTCGACCTCGATATCTGTGGGCTATGTTATCTGGATACTGCGAGGTGGTTCACTTTTGACAGCATTTGTTTCTGCATTGCCAACATGGAGCAGTTTCGACCCACTTCCTGTTCTGCAGTCCTTTGATAAACACAATGACGACGAAGACGACACCTTCCTGTCGATCGCCACTCGCAAGGCTGTAAAAGTGGCCAGAAAGGTAGTCCGGCAATAGGCAAGCGACTTCGGCACACAACTGAAGTCACAAGTTCTTTTTGGTAGAGAAAACGTTCTGAATATGCACGCATTCCTTTATTCTGCATTTGGCATTCATCGAGATTAGCTCTTTGCTGCCAGAGGAATACCTGATCGGAAATCATGTTTCGTCTTTCTTCAAGTTCACGAATCGTACTCGGACTGGTAAGTCTGGTCGTCAGCTCATTGCTGATGTCCGGGTTGCTGGGGCTGATACCGAACGTCGGAACATCTGCGCAGAAGAATCGGTCTGCATTCTGCGAAGCGACGGCCGTGAGCTTCATGGCTTTGGCGCCGCGAATGAATGAAGAGCAGATTTCCGAGACCTTCGACACGATACGCCTGCGCAACGACGATGTTGAATCCATAGCTGTCCGCAAAGAAGACGACGGAACTCTGGCGTTCAGTTCAGGACCACACGCATCATTGTGGATTACGAAAGGTGCAACTCCGCAATCTTCGCGAGAATTCATTGTCCCGATAACCGCAGACGGAAAACGCTGGGGGCAGATGGAAGTGCGTTTTGTGGAGGTCGATGCAGGACCTCTGGGCGGCCTGATGAGACCTGAATTCGCGTTGTCATTTTTTGTTGGCAGTGCACTGTTTGTTTCATTTTCGGTCTATCTTCGCAAGGTTCTTCGTCACCTGAATCCTTCGCAGGTCATTCCGCCACGCGTCCGTGAAGCTCTGGATTCACTGGCTGAAGGTCTGATGGTGATGGATACCGAGTGCCGCATCGTGCTGGCAAACAGCGCGTTTTCGCATCATCTTGGCAGTCCGGTGGAAGACCTCATTGGAAAAAACGGCAGTGAGATCGGATTCAGACTGGTCGACGAATCGTCAAATGCACAACTGCCATGGATCACGACTGCCAAAACGTCAAATACTCGCAAAGGCGTGCTGATGAAATTGGGAACGGGTTCGGCCGAACGAACCTTTTCCGGAAGCGCTGTCCCGATCCATGATGAAAAAGGTCGATGTCGCGGTGTAGTTGCGAGTTTTGAAGATGTGACAGAACTGGATCACAAACAAAAAGAACTTCGGGAAGCATTGCGATCTCTGAAGCAAACCAGTGATGAAGTTTCCCAGCAGAATCGAGAGCTTGAGTGGCTGGCAACTCGCGACGCCCTGACGGGTTGCGTCAATCGCCGAAGTTTTTTCAAAGAATTTGAATCTGCATGGGATGTTGCCAAGAGCAACCGAACAATGATCTCGGCTGTCATGGTGGACATTGACCATTTTAAATCGATCAATGACAACCACGGCCACGCGAAAGGTGACGAGGTCCTGCGTCGTGTCGCGGCGGCCGTTATGAAAACGGCTGCGGAAACGGATATCGTCTGTCGCTATGGAGGTGAAGAGTTCTCCGTGTTCATGCCGGACACGAATCTCGACGAAGCGGAACTTCGAGCCGAGAGAATGCGATTGGCAATCAAGGCACTGGCCATCGAAGAACTTCGAATTACAGCCAGCCTTGGTGTGTCAAGTATCGATCAGAAGGCCTCATCGCCTCAGGATCTGCTTGATCAGGCGGACAAGTGCCTGTACGTTGCCAAGCGACACGGCAGAAATCAAGTGGTGCGATACGACAAAGCTCAGAAGCAAATCGCTCAGCTTGGCGAAACCAAAGCTCCCGAACGTGGCAAGTCGTCCCAAAAGGAATCGGCTGTTTCGATACCATTCCAGGCCGTCGCTGCCCTTGTATCTGCCATGACGTTTCGACATCAGCCCACGGCCGCTCATAGTCGACGAGTAGCGGATTTATGTGTCGCGGCAGGCGAGGGATTGCTGTCAATGCGCGAATGTTACACACTGGAAATTGCCGCTTTGCTGCACGACATTGGAAAGATCGGCGTGCCTGATGCTGTCTTGAACAAGACTGGTAAGCTGAACGACGAGGAATGGGCCATCATGCGGCGGAATCGCGCCGTCAGTTTGCAGCTTGTCAAGTCGTCGTTCGGATCAGATGTGTTGACAGAAATTGTCGAACACTATCCTGTCTGGTTTGATCTCAGCAAAGGAGCAACAAAAGGTGAAAACCAACGGAAGGCTACCCTGGCGGCTCGCATTCTTGCGATCGCTGACGCTTACGATTCGATGACATCTGATGCTTCGTATCGACGCCGAAAGTCGCGTACCGAAGCCTTTGAAGAACTTCGGAGATGTGCCGGAACACAGTTCGACCCGGAACTTGTCGAACGCGTAATATCGGCTGTACGAGTACGCAGCGGAGACCGCACGGAATTGCCTGGTGTATCAACTGACATTGCGCTGGATATTGGCCAGCAGATCGAACAACTGGTGTCAGCTCTCGATGATCAGGATGTTGGCGAACTGCGAAATCTCACCATGCGACTACATTCCACAGCTGAACGCGCTGGCATTCAGCATATGGCTGAAGTAGCAGACCAATTGATGGAATCTCTGGATGATGAAAAAGACATGATCGGCATTATGCAGTCGGCCAATGAACTGTTGGACCTCTGCCGTCTGACCCAGGTTTCACTCATTCAGGGTGAAACGCACCGGCTGACAGGAGTCTAATCGTCTTTCGCTGATTCCAGGACCGACAGGAATGCCTTCTGAGGGATCTCGACTTCTCCAAACTGCTTCATGCGTTTCTTACCCTCTTTCTGCTTCTGCAGGAGTTTGCGTTTGCGGGTAATGTCGCCGCCGTAACACTTGGCAGTCACGTTCTTGCTGAGAGCAGAAATCGTCTCGCGGGCGATCACTCGAGAACCGATTGCTGCCTGGATCGCAATTTCGAATTGATGCTTGGTGATCTCTTCCTTCAATCGCTTCACTAACGCTCGACCTCGACGGTCGGCGTTCGAACGATGGACGATCGTTGATAATGCGTCAACTCGTACGCCCTTCACAAGAATGTCCATTTTTACCAGGTCGGCGGCCGTGAATCCGATGATTTCATAGTCCATCGTGCCGTAGCCGGACGTGACACTCTTGAGCTTGTCGTACATGTCGTACACAATTTCGCTGAGCGGCAATTCATAAACGATCTGTGCTCGCTGAGGACCCAGATACTCTGTGCCCTTAAAGATGCCGCGACGATCCTGACACAGCTGCATGATCGTTCCAACATGCTGCGACGGAACGATGTAGCTGACCTTGGCGATCGGCTCCCGGAACTCTTCGATGATGCCAGCATCCGGCACATCCTGCGGATTGTCGATCGTCATGATCTCGCCATCACGTTTGACGATTTGATAGGTCACGTTTGGAGCAGTCTGGATCAGATCCATATCCTGCTCTTTCTCCAGACGCTGCTGCACAATTTCCATGTGCAACATGCCCAGAAAACCACAGCGAAAACCAAATCCCAGCGCGTCGCTTGTTTCAGGAGTGAACGAGAAGCTGGAATCGTTCATCTGGAGCTTTTGCAGTTCCTCGCGCAACGCTTCAAAATCCGTCGCATCGATTGGGAACATGCCGCAGAAAACCATCTGCTTTGGTTTTTGATAGCCCGGCAACGGCTCATCGGCTGGATTATGAAACAACGTGACAGTATCGCCTACCGTCACTTTGCTGAGTTCTTTCAGGCCAGTCAGGATATAACCAACCTGACCGGGCCCGAGTTCATCACATGTTTTCATGTGTGGTCGGAACTGGCCAATCTCCAGCACGTCGTTCACAACGCCTTCGCGCATGAAGCGGACTTTATCGCCCTTCTTCACGCAACCATCGAATACGCGCAAGTAAGTGATGACGCCGCGATAATTGTCGTACTTGCTGTCGAACACAAGTCCCTTGAGTGGTCTGTCAGCCTTGCCGCTTGGCGCAGGAATACGCTTGACGATCGCGTCGAATACGGTTTCTATGTTCAATCCGACTTTCGCGCTGACACGAAGTGCATCAGTGGCGTCCAGACCGAGCACGTTTTCAACTTCTTCAAGAACTTCATCGACGCGTATGACAGGTAGGTCGATCTTGTTGACGACTGGTATGATTTCAAGATTTACGGCAATGGCAGCAAATGCATTCGCCACTGTCTGAGCTTGTACGCCCTGGAACGCATCGATCAGCAACAACGCGCCTTCACAGGCGGCAAGACTACGGTTCACCTCGTAGTGAAAATCGACGTGGCC
>JANOZG010000198.1:0-1917 GCA_031429275.1 Planctomycetota bacterium | reverse complement strand
CACCTCGTGCCAGAGTTTCCATGGTCGCCTCCTCCCTGGGCCTTAACGCTCGCCTGAATCCACTTCACGCAGCGAAACAGATTTCACATTCTTTCGATACCCCAATTTCAACCCAAATGCCAACTTTGGTGCGGCCGAGGGCGTGGGTCAATTACGGATTGGGAAGTGAGAGTCAGGATTTGCCGGGTTTCGTGGTGTTGACAAGCGTTGGTGGTCGCAATCCGCAGCCCATCGCGTCTCGCCAATGGTCGTCTGGATTTTTACCGAGTCGTTTTCAGGGTGTAGAGTTCAATTCCAGCGGAGCGCCAGTGAATTATGTGAATAGTCCCCCCGGCATAACCAGCGATCAACAACGTTCATTGGTAAACGCTGTGAGGGAGCTTGATCGGCTGAAGAATGCGGAACTGCAAAATCCAGAGGTGGAGTCACGTATTGCGGCGTATGAGGTTGCATTTCGTATGCAGGCTTCGGTGCCGGAACTCACTGACATGTCGCACGAGCCGAAGCATATTCTTGACGCTTATGGTGCCGTTCCCGGTGACGGTTCGTTCGCTTCAAATTGTCTGCTGGCCCGGCGACTGCTGGAGCGGGGTGTCCGTTTCATTCATCTGTATCACCGTGGCTGGGATCATCACGATAGTCTGGTTAAGTACATGAATGTCTGTTGTTCTCTCACAGACCTTCCCGTCAAGACACTGATCACAGACCTGAAGCAAAGGGGACTGCTGGACGAAACGCTGGTCATCTGGGGCGGCGAATTTGGCCGCACGCCCATGATTCAATATAAGGGCGGCATCGGACGTGATCATCACATCAAAGGATTTTCGATGTGGATGGCAGGTGGCGGTGTAAAACCAGGATCGTCATACGGCAGCACCGACGAACTTGGCTACCACGCGAGCGAGAATCCGGTACACGTTCGAGACCTTCACGCAACGATGCTGCATTTGCTGGGCATCGATCATCATCGTTTCTCAGTCCCGTTTCAGGGACTTGACGTGCGACTGACAGGCGTAGAACCTGCTCGCGTCCTGCATGACGTACTGACGACGCACGGCTCACCAGTGAATTCCGACAGGACAGCGAATTGAGGTCGCAAGGTTCAATGGTGTCACCACATATGTCAATTCACAATTGATCGCCAACGTTGATATGAGGAAACTCAATGTTTTTCGATGGCTGCGAGACTCAGGTTTTGTTTTTGGGATTCCTGGCGGGCACCCACCGACAGAATTCTTGGGCCTATGGTGCGTTTAACAATCGTTTGAGCGATATTTTGCAGGCTCAATACTGAGTCGGCAAGTCCTGATGCGACCACGGATCCTGGCATTCCCCATACGATAGAAGATGCTTCATTTTGCACGAGGACCTCAGCGCCGCATTCTTTTAACGCCCGACATCCGGCGGTGCCATCGCGTCCCATTCCGGTGAGTACGACGCCGAGACAGTGGCTTCCATAGACTTTCGCGAGGGAGCGAAAAAGCACATCGATCGCGGGACGGTTGGAGTTTTCCGGGGGGTTCTTGTCAGTCTTCAGGATGACGTCATTTCCCTGTCGAACCACTGTCATGTGTGCATCACCTGGAGCGATCCAGACTTCGCCCGCATTCACGATTGCGTTGTCGTATCCTTCCTGAACCCTCAGTGCGGACCGCTGGTCGAGACGTTCTGCGAGCAGTTGCGTGAACAGTGGTGGCATGTGCTGGACGATCAGGATTGGCACGCCAATGTTCGCGGGCAATTGGCAGATCAATTCTGCCAGTGCATTTGGACCTCCCGTTGATGCTCCGATGGCGACTGCAGAAATCATATCGCTCGATGGTTGATTCGTAACCGTTACCGACCTGGTCAAGGAAACTACATGAGTTGGTTCGACACGCTTTTCGTCGCGTCGAAGCAGAATTCCAGGGTTGGTTT
>JANOZG010000197.1:0-6660 GCA_031429275.1 Planctomycetota bacterium | reverse complement strand
CAGGAGAAAATTCAGAAAGGTTTAGATGCAGGTTGGTGAATTCGGTGAAAGCGTTCGGGCTATTGCTGGCTGTTTTTTTCTCTGGTTCGATGTCTGATTTGTTCTATGATCTGAGTCATCTGTTGAGCCGCCGTTTCCGGTGAGCCGGAGTTATCAACTTTGAATGCAGCAGCTATCCGTTTCTTTGACAGACTCCACTGCGACGCCTCGCGACGTTCCAGTTCTTCAGCCGACCATCCTCGACTTGCTGCAACCCGTTGTTGTCTTTTTTCCAGTGGTGTATCGATAAAGACGATCGCGTCACATTCGTCTGCCCAGCCAGCTTCCAGCAGCAGAGCAGCATCCAAAATAATAGCGGCCGCTTCCTGCGGTGCCTGACGAATTAGGTGTTGGATCTGAGTTTGAATCGCCGGATGAAGAACCTTGTTCAGTCGATGGCGGTATTGAATCTGTTCGTCGGAGTCACCAAAAACTTTCTCCGCCACCCGATTTCTCTCCACCTGTCCTGCTTCATTGAAGATTACATTACCAAACACAGAACGCAATTGGTTACGAATTGGATCTGTTTGAAGTAACTCATGGCCAATACGGTCGGCATCAATTACAAAGAGTTGAAGGTCCTTAACGTTCCTGACAACAGTGCTTTTACCGGCACCAACACCACCGACAATGCCGACGACGGGGATGGGTCGCTGATGCTGTGTAACTCTTTCAGAAGAAGACAACTGAGGAATCGATGAGTAAGGAGAAGATGTGACTCGCAGGGCGAGCTATTTCAGATGGGAGTCGTTCAGGCGGATGTTTGGCTTTCCGTGGCCTTACACATACCGGTTCGGGAAATTCCGAATGCAGTTTTCGCGGAGCTGGCCGCTAACGCATCTCGGCTGATCGGGGCAAAACTGGCTCCACTTTCTCCAGTGGGGCCGGACTTGCCACACTATGTTGCTCCATTGGATGTACGAAGTCAAATGATTGACTGGCCTCTGGACACGTTTTTTGCCACTTCTGTTCGCGGGAAATCTGTTCCGGGATTTGCGGTTTTTATGCCAACAGACTGGTCCGAACGACTATCCCGTGCGAGCATTCACGACATAGAAATTGCCACCTTCTGCTCAAATCAAAGCCGGGATGCTTCAATCATGACCAGCGAATTACTCGCACGAATAGATCACGCCGCCAATAACGGGCTCTTGACGGCGGATTCACCCGCGAATCTGCGATCCTGGCTCACGCGAGAATGCTTTTCCCAGTATCGAACGCGAATTGCCGAACTCATCAACGCGGACGAGTGGGTGAAACTCGACGCAATGTTCTGGACGGCAATTCCGTTCGGCACAGGTGGCCGACGCGGTCCAATGGGCGAAATGGGACCTGCCACTATTAACGATCGCACCATCGCCGAATCGGCCCATGGCATGGCGGAATACTTACGTTCCACTGGCGGCGTGACGGGCGGCTCGGCCGTGATCGCTCACGACACCCGCAACAATTCAGCGCACTTCGCACGCATTACGGCGAGTGTCTTTGCCGCACATGGATTGAAAGTGTTTCTCTTTGACGGATGTCGATCAACTCCCGAACTCTCTTATGCGGTACGCAAACTTGAATGCAACGTTGGAGTTGTCATCTCTGCATCTCACAATCCGCCTGTCGACAATGGATTCAAAGCTTACTGGAATACTGGGGCTCAGGTGATTCCGCCGCACGATAAAGGCATCGTAAAAGAAGTTGAAAAAGCGGACGTTATCCCCTCGGTTGATTTTGCCGCCGCAGTGGCTGACCGCCGAATTCAAATCGTTGGTTCCGACATTGATCAGGACTACGTTGCTGAAGTTGTTAAACTCGCGGAAACCAAAGGACGATCGATCAGTGCTGTCTACACTCCGCTCCACGGCGTCGGTGAAACGAACGTCTTCGCTGTCATTAAAGCTGCCGGCTTTCACAATGTTTCGATTTTTGAACCCCAACGCACTGCGGACGGCAATTTTCCAAACGTTCCAAATCATTTTCCAAACCCGGAAAACCTGAATGTCTTCAATCCTGCCTTGGATTGGATCAAAGCCACCAGCAACCCTGCGGAACTGATTCTTGCGTCGGATCCTGATGCTGATCGCCTTGGAGTGATGGTGCGTAATCCGTCTGGCGGTTTCACGTCACTGAGCGGAAATCAGGTGGGAGCATTGATCACGGATTTCCTGTTTCGAAAGCGCAAAGCCACAGGACGATTTTCGCCGCAGGACTACGTGGTGGAAACACTTGTCACGACACCGCTCACAAAAGCCGTCGCTGAACATCATGGTGCTCGTTGCTTTTATGAACTCCTTGTCGGGTTCAAATACATCGCGCAGACCATGGAAGAACAAGGCACTGAGCATTTTGTCTTCGGTACCGAAGAGTCGATTGGCTTCCTTGCCGGGTCTTATTGTCGCGATAAAGACGCCAGCGTTGCCGCGCTCTACATTCTGGAATTGGCTGATGAGTTAAAAGCTGAGGGTAAGACGCTACTGACTCAGCTGGACCAGCTCTACACAAACTGCGGCTACCATTGCGAAGGGCAGAAATCAATCTATTGCGAAGGCCCAACCGGTAAGGCAAAGATCGACGGCCTGATGCAGATTCTGCGCGACGATCCGCCGGCTCAATTTGGATCAGTGCGCTTTGCAGAAGCGTCCGACTACAAAACGGGCCGTCGCGTCGCAATTCCGTCTGGTTCGCCATTGCCGGAGATTACTCAACCTCGCGGGGATCTGCTGGTCTACAAGTCCGATCCGTCACAATCAGTACGAATTCAAATTGCCGGTCGTCCATCTGGCACGGAACCGAAGATTAAATTCTATCTCTTCTGTCAGTCTGACATCCAGGGCGGCGATCTTGCAGCCGCCCGAGCTGCGGGTGACAAGGCGATGAAAGATGTTCTGCAGGCGCTAAGTGAATGGGCTCAGCAAAAACTAACAAGCTAATCGGCGTAAAGTTCGTCAAATCGACGTTTAAGTTCGACAGGGCTAATGTCTTCAAGATGAGTCGCAATAGACCAGACGTGGCCCCATGGATCGGTGATGGAACCGCTGCGGTCGCCGTAAAACTGATCACAAATCGGTCTAAGTTCAGTCGCCCCTGCATTGATCGCCGACGCGAAAACTTCATCAGCGTTTTCTACGTAGATCAAAAGGCTCACAGTGGTTCCACCCCGAGTTTTTGGCCCGAGAAAATCCATTTCGGGATGTTCATCAGCAACCATGATAACAGAATCGCCAATGCGAATTTCCGCATGACAGATACGTCCATCCGGTGATGTCAGACGCACAATTTCCTTGGCCCCAAAAACCTGCACGTAAAACGAAATGGCCTCACTGCCACCTTGAATCAGCAGGTAAGGAGTTACTGTACTCATTCCTCGGGGAATGGAATTCACTTTTTGAATCATGGCAGATTTCCCGGTAGTTGTAGAATCCAGAGTACATGGGCCATAATCTACAGAGATTGTGTCGAAATTGAATACAAACAGCAGCAAATTGTCAAAACAGAACAAGCCAACGGCCAACATTGCCTTGAATGGATCACATAAAACGTGTCTCGCAAATCGGGGAAGAAGAACAAGTCACCACATCGACCGCGCTTCGTGCCTCCGTCCAGCACGGATTCAACTGGCGGGCAGCCCGCCGGTGAAAATGTCCAGATGCGAGAGACCTTGCAGCTTTTGATGAGCAACCGTCCGGGATTCGTCGGGTTCCTGCTTAGCGTAATGCAATTCGTCGGGCATGCAACCTGGATCCTGCTGATCTGGTACTTTGCGAGCACGGGTAAGGCAAAGAGTCTGACATCCGATTCGTTTGAATCATGGCTCATCGTTGGAATTCTTGGTGTCAGCCTGCTTTTGACCGCGGTCGCGTTATTTGTCTGTCTGTATTATGGTCTGCGGCGCGAACCGCGGTCACTGGCGGTCATTGGTTTCTTCCTGTCGTTTTTCGTGGGTGTACTCGCCACAGCATGCGTATTCATGCAGGCGATCAGGGCTATGTCTTCACCGAATTCTTAGACGATGCTGTTCCTTGAAGCCAGTCACCGGACAAAGGCTCCTCCCAAAATCGAAAGTCCACGATGTCGAGTGACCGACGTTCCGAAACGATCTCAACAGGCGAACCAACCGTAACCCTCGACATCGTTGGCTTTGCCGGGATCGGATTTTCCGTTATCGCAGCAGGACTTTACGCGCTTCTGTTTTACATGTTGCACAGACTGCCATCGTCTCGCAACGAACTCGAACAACTCAGCACTAATGCACCAGCCTTGACGCGACTGCTGGTCGTTGCTGCCAGCGCCGCGCTGCTGAATGTAGTCGGACTGATTCTTTGTCTGATTAGTTTCCTTACGCCGCGGCGGCCTCGCACGTTGTCGATCATTGGAGCTGCGATAACGACACTCATGCTTGTCGCGGTATTCTCTGTCGTCATTGTTAGCCTGGTTGTTTCTCCAGCACCCTGATAAGCACTGGTGCATACGTACCTTCACAAAACTCGTTTAACCGTCAGCGCCAATACTAACATCATTGGTTTGTCTCGCCACAGCCTATGCCCCATGAAATTGTTGCCGTGGCCAATGACACAGAATCTCCGCCATCGCATTAATACGCAATGCTGTGGACGGGTGAATTAAAGCCTGATTGATCTCAATTTCGATGCCCGCGTAAGTGCCATCGCTACCTTTGATCGCTGCAAGATGGCGGCGGAGCCATGTCGTAAATCCGTCTGCGATGCCTTTGTAAGGCTGATTGCTGTGAATGGCATAGTCAGGACATTGCCTTCGCAAATCGGCTTTCCACGCGTTGCAAAATGACCGCTCGTTTGAGCGTCGCGGATCGTAAAGTAAGCCAATTCGCGTACGACGTTGTTTGCCGTCCCAGACAGGGGTAAAGGAGTGAATGGAGAGATGAATTACCTGCCGACCGGCGGTCACATGTTCTTCTATATGAGCCGTCACTTCATCGCGATACGGCCGCCAGAACTTATCGACAATATGCTGTCGCTGTTCGACAGGCAATGAAGATGTATAGCTTGAAAACAAAGCACTATGGCCAAGCGATCGATTCAGCTCGATAAGCAGCCGCGAAGTTGTCGATTGGAACAAACGCGATCCCAGCTTCTTCGCCATGGCCTCCGCCACTGCAAGAGCGCCGGGATCCCAGCCACGGTGTGATTTCAGAACGTCCTCAGCGCCGGAAAAAAGAGACCGATAAGCCGCTGGGATTTTATTTCCGCCATGTTCGCACGTTAACACAATCACAGCTTTACCTTGAACGCTGCGCGGCTTTTGAGGCGACCGGGTCGAACTTGCGGCATTTGACCTCATGGCAAATACATCTCGCCGGCCTGGAGTCGTTCGCAAAGATTGGCGTAAACGTTCTGTTGCTTCTGGCGATTTGCAGTTGAGCCAGAAAAGCTTCCTAACAGCCGTCTCGCCAGAGGACCAAGCGACAGAATGACTTCCAAGGCGTGTTCACTGGACGAATTGAGTTTCGGTTTTGTCTGACCGATCAGATAGCGCCAAAGCTGCTTCACGGTGCATTGAGTGCCCTGATATCCAAACAATCTCAAATAGTCTGTATCTTCGATTGAAGCCTCATCAGCGTCGCGAATTGATGCAGACAGGATCTTGTAAAGAGGTTCAACGTCCAGCGACTGTTGAGCTGCAATCGTGCTCCACTGCTCATTACAGAGTGCTCTGAGCACGGAAACTGTGGCCTGCAGGACGGCAAGATCGGCAGCAGGGCACTCCTGAATATCAATGACGCGAATTTCGATCGATCCGCGATCGAACCGAGCAATCGCACCGCGAGAATTCAGAAATTCATCCTGCAAGACACCGTCCGGATCAAGCGGCGAAATGTCGTCGTACATGCGTTGGAAAATTTTCCGGCGATAATCCGCTTCGGTGAAAACAGGTTCGGGAATCACTCGACCAGCTAAAGACGGAATACGTGCCGAATTACCCTGATACACATCCAGTCGGCTGTCCATCAGTCCTGTGAACTGCCCGTCTTTGATGGGAGAACTTGCGGCCAGGCCGGGGAGTATCGGCAACAGCAATCGCACCGCAGCGTGGAGACGTCCGAATTGTTCATCGCCATTAAATGGCAAATTCAAATGCACGCTTTGCAGATTCGCCCATCCATGTCCGCGACAGTCAAAGATGCGGTTGTACGCTTCGTAGACGCTGCTGTATTCGTGGGGCCACAGCTGCATTTCGCGAAACGGATCCATCCATGGATGCATGGCCGATGGCATCAGTTGACCTGCCGGATGCAGTTTTCGTAAATTCGTGTTGATGCGTGAAACATGTTGCTGAAAATCATCCGCAAGCAGCATCAGGTCTGTTTCCGGAGCAGTTGTTTTCAGTTCAACAACGTGCAGCGCAAGCTCGTTCGACCAGGATATTTTTCCAAGGTCGATTTCTGACTGAATTGAGCCGCTTTCTGCTTCGATGAGCTGATCCGTTACGGGCAGCACGTCAAGCGAATCTTTTGCGACAATCATGTATTCCAGCTCGACGCCAAATGCTTCGAACAGGTTTAACCTGGATTTTGGCAAATCAGTAATCTTCTGATCTTTATCAGTCGGCATCGTAGCGAGCTCGCTTCTGTTCCATTCGTCGCACAAAGACTTC
>JANOZG010000196.1:0-8763 GCA_031429275.1 Planctomycetota bacterium | reverse complement strand
GCCACGAGAACCGGAGTTCCATGCCACATAATTGGAAGTTGCAACTGGATAGCTGGTTCCGGCTCGACCTCGAACAGGCCGCTGATCATTGGTTTGAGGAGCGATATCGGACGGGCAGCGAAATGCATTGATTGGTGTCTGCAGGAGTAATCGCTGAGTCGCGTTGTCCAGCGAATCCCGAACATCAACCGGACCAACCTGAAGTTGACTATAGAGATTGCTTTGTTCGATCTGCGGAAGAATCAATGCTGACCACGCCCAGTTTCCTTCAGCGTTGGTACCGGTTCCTGTTTGTGTCGCCAAGTTGAAAGTCAATCCCAGGCTCGCGATCCAGCCTGGTGGAAGAGTCCCAAACGTATCGTGATAATTGTGCATAGCCAAGCCAATCTGCTTCAGATTGTTCTTGCACTGAGTTCTCCGAGCGGCTTCGCGGGCCTGCTGCACTGCAGGCAACAGCAAAGCGATGAGGATAGCGATAATGGCAATGACCACCAGCAATTCAATCAGTGTGAAGCCTTGCTGTGTTCGATGTCGGCCGGTCAGCATTCTGAATTCCTTCTCGGCAAAATGACAAATCCGAAATTGATTGCCGAGAGTCGCTTCAACGGCAAAACGGAAAAAACCTTCGATCCAAACTTGCGCAGCGAATAATCATGAACGCCGGAAAGAGCACAAAAACGAAGCAATAGCTCCACTTTTCCAACTGCGTAGGCAGGACACATGATGAACACTGCCCGGTCAACTGCTATTTGCCAAAAATTCATGAAATATTTTGGGTTCAAAAATTCTCGATATCTGCGGCTTCATATCAACTGATGGAAAGTTTGATGAGAGTACGTGTTTCCACGGCAACTCCATCCTCTTCCAACGGTGTTCCAGATGATGACTCCGCCTGAACACGATCGACATGATGAATTCCTGCGACTCTACGTGCCAAACGAAGAGGCATTGCGGGGCTTCGTACGGTCACTTGTGCCGACTTTGGAAGATGCTCGCGAAGTAATGCAGGACGTGGCGGCCGTTCTGTGGCGAAAGTTTCAGGACATCAGCAGCCCAGAGGACTTCAGACGCTGGGCGTTTGGCGTCGCGCGTTTTGAGGCTCTGGATTTTCTCCGATCGGCTCGGCGAGATCGCCACATTTTTGGTGAAGAGGCAATGCGACTCGTCGCACAAGAGGCCGAGGATTCTATTGAAGCATTTGAGGCAGAACGTGTGGCTCTGGATGAATGTTTGAAGAAGCTTCCGGAGAAGCAACGGGCTCTGGTCTCTGCCGCTTATGCTCCGGGAGTTCGAATTGATGAATTGGCAGCACGATCCGGACGAAGTCCAATGTCGCTTTACAAATCGCTGCATCGCATCCGCATGGCACTGCTGGAGTGTACGGAGAGGATGATCGCAGGGGAGAATATGTCATGAACGACAAAGAGACTCAGCTGGAACTCATCAGTCGTTATCTCGATGGCCTCGCAACTCCCGGAGACGCACAGGCTCTGGAAACATTGATCCTGAATGATTCCGCCGTAAGACGGGATTTTCTCCGCTATGCCCATCTGGATGCCGCGTTAGTTGGAAACCATAGTCCTCAAATACAGGCCGTGCTGACCAGTTCCCCAGGGCAGAATCACGCAGGGAATCCTGCGTCCGCTGCGAGTCATGCTAAGCATCTGGTGCGAATGTCAAAGCGCCCGTGGACAGCGGCGGTTTTCGGGTTGATTATCGGACTCTTTAGTGCTTCGATGGTTTGGGCGTACGTTGCGCCGATTGGTCGAGAAATCACGACTCTGATGACAGAAGATTTCGAATCCTCATCATTCGAAATCTCCAGTCACGTGCCGCTTCAGGATGGAATCTGGCGGGGCGATCGAGCTGAGATCGTTGAAGAAGAACGAGGCGTAAAGCCGCCGACCGGAAAGAAGATGCTGCGATTCATCCGCGAAGGATGGGTGGGCAAACCCAGACAAAGTGGAAGTCATATCGCAGATATTTATCAGCTGATCGACGTTCGTCGGTTTCAGCAGCACATTGCAATTGATCGCTCCGTCGTGCAGGTGTCGGCGAGTCTTAACTCTCTTCCATATCCTGTCAGCGAACGTTACGGCTGTGCGGTCTCGGTCTATGCGTTAGACGCTGATTCCGTACCAAAGTCTGCTATTAACGTGGGAACAAGACTTACGAATGATTCCACGGCGATGGCTCGTAGTATCCGCACCATTCTGGATCAGGATTCGTCAAACTGGCAAAGTCTGACTGCTGAATTGCAACTGCCTTCGAACACGGCTTTTCTGGTGGTTCGTGTGCACATTTCTCAGATTCTCGAAGCGAACGGAAAGAGCCCATTCAATGGCGCGTATGTAGACGATGTAACTGTTTCGCTGCGGCGCAGAATTCCTCTACTTTGAAACAAACTTTGTTGAGCCTCAAACAGCCCGTGTTGACACCAATACAAAATCTCTCCATCTTCTCTTGTACCTGAATGCTCATGAAGAACCTCTTGCTTTCCGTCACGCTGATTCTGTGTTGGACTTCGTTAATCTGTGCTGCCGACAGACCTAATGTCTTGTTCATCGCGGTCGATGACCTGCGACCAGAACTCGGCTGTTACGGCAACACGATTGTCAGGACGCCAAACATCGATCGAATTGCTGCACGCGGCATCGTGTTCAATAGAGCGTACTGTCAGCAGGCGGTCTGCAGTCCGTCACGCACGGCGATCATGACCGGACTTCGGCCTGATGTGACAAAGGTCTGGGATCTGGAGACGCACTTCCGAGTCGCTCAGCCCGATTGCATCACGCTGCCTCAGCACTTCAAAGCCAGCGGCTATCATTGTGCGGCGTTGAACAAGATTTACCACAAGGGTTTTGAAGACGGTCGCTCCTGGAGTGAGCCGCATTGGTATTCGAGCGGTAAGTCGGTAGATACGGATTTGATTGACTACACAAAACAGATCGACACAAAGCACGATGTCAATGTTACGGAGTACGTGAAGGAGTTATCAGGTGTTCCTCCTCGAAGTGACGGTAAGAACGGTAAAAAGGGACCAGCCTTCGAAGTAAGTCCTAAATCGGAAGATGAACTTCCCGATGGAGCCGCTGCTAACGAAGCCGTGAAACGCCTTCACGCCCTGAAGTCGAGCGAAAAGCCGTTCTTCCTGGCCGTCGGCTTTGCGAAGCCGCATCTTCCTTTTGTTGCTCCAAAGAAGTACTGGAATCTCTACGATCCGAACAGCATCCCTGTGCCTGCGATTGACCATTTGCCAGAAGGTAGCCCCGCGTTCGCCGGGCACAACAACAGCGAACTGCATAACTACCCCGGTGTTCCCAAAGACGACCCCATTCCCGCCGACTTCGCACGCACGCTACGACACGGCTACTACGCCTGCGTCAGTTACATCGATGCGCAGGTAGGAAAACTGCTCGACGCGCTGGATCAGGAGGGGCTTGCCGACAACACGATCATCGTTCTGTGGGGCGACCACGGTTGGCAGCTTGGCGAACATGGCCTCTGGCACAAGCACACAAACTTTGAAATTGCCGTACGTTCGCCTCTGTTGATTAGTGCGCCGAGATCCAAAACAGCCGGCATGAAGTGCGAAGCTCCTGTGGAATTTGTGGATGTCTACCCAACTCTGGCGGATTTGTGTGGACTGCCGACGCCAGCAAGCGTTGACGGCACAAGCCTGAAGAACTTCATCGATGATCCGAATGCCCCTGTGACGGATGTCGCCATCAGCCAGTATCCTCGTAACGATCCCTCGACCGGAACACAGCTCATGGGATACAGCATTCGCGATCAACGCTGGCGAGCCACCTTCTGGCGGGATCGTAATGGTCCGACAATCGTTGCTACAGAACTCTACGATGAACAGAATGATCCGACAGAAACAGTGAGTCTTGCCAATAAGCCTGAGCATAAAGCTCTGCTGGAATCGTTGGCGAAGCATCTGCCGCCGGTCGGTTCGGCGGTGATTGAATCAAAGAGATCACAAGGCGGTACGCAAAAGTCTTCACCAGACACTGATCCAAAAAGTGACGCTGGTGATCGAGGTGCTCGCTTTGACAAGCTGGACAAGGAAAATGTCGGCAAGATCAGCCGTGAGTTCTATCTGGCTCGACAATCGGACTCCGCCGCTGCCACCGAACGATTTACAAAATGGGATGCCGACAAAGATGGCTTCCTGTCACGAGATGAGTTTGTTCGAATGGGGAAGTGAGCCGCAAATCTTTTGCGGGCCGTTGACTTAATGGATCTATGGCCGATGAACGCTAGCCCGGGTTGAACTTTCCCGCATTTTATGCGGGAAATGACATGGGCTAGCGGGTTGTTGAATTAATCATAACCCGAAGCGTCAGCGAGGGATTGTTGTTGAAACAACGCGGTAAATCATATCCCTCACTGACGTTTCGGGTTGTGAAAACCCTTTAAATCAACAACCCGCTAGCCCCCTACGGCTGATAAAATCAACAACCCGGCTGGCCCCTTGCGGCTCAGTTATTAGTCAGGAGCGTTCTATTATGCTGATCACTCGTATTGTGTTGTTCATTTTCGGCCTCTTCACACTGGTTGCTTCGTCATTCGCGGCCGATGCAACGACGCCCAACATCGTCTTCATCCTTGCCGATGATCTTGGGATCGGAAACGTGGGCTGTTACGGTTCCGACAACTACAAAACGCCGAACATCGACAAGCTTGCAGGCGCCGGCACACGATTCACGCACGCCTACACCGCATCGCTATGCGGTCCATCGCGGGCATTGATCATGTCGGGCCGCTACGCCTTCCGAAATGGCTCCACCAATCAGGACGCCTGCATACGCATGAACCCGTCGGAGCTTATCCTGCCAAAAATGTTCAAGTCGGCTGGCTATGCCACTGCCATGATCGGAAAGTACGGCCAGCTTCCGGCTGAACCAGAAGAAGCGGGTTTCGATGACTCTTTGCGATTCAACGGTAGTGGCGTTTACTGGAACCAGACAGACGACAAACCGGAACCGTACCGAGTAAACGGCAAAGATCTGAAACTTGGCGACAAGGAATATATGCCCGATCTGATGCACGATCAGGCTATTGGCTTCCTCCGAAAGGACCAGACGAAGCCGTTCTTTCTTTACTATTCCATGGTGCATGTCCACGGTGACATCCAGCCGACTCCTGACAGCTCGCCAGACAGTGAAGACCTGTTTGGAGACAATGTTTTGTATATGGACAAGCTTGTTGGCAAACTGGTGGCGGAACTTGAAACGCTGAAACTGCGAGACAACACGCTCATCATTTTTATGGGCGACAATGGCACCGGCAAAGGTCAGGACGCGGCTTCCACGATCGGCGGCCGCAATTTATCCGGTGTGAAAGGCTCTATGCTTGAATGTGGCGGACTGGTCCCCTTCATCGCCAACTGGCCCGGAAAAACTCCGGCAGGAAAAGTGTCCGCAGATTTGGTTGATTCCACAGATCTGCTCGCAACATTTGCGGAACTGAGCGGCGGTCAACTGCCGCAGAACACCATTTTCGACGGCCAAAGCTTTGCACCACAACTGCGAGGTGAAGCCGGGAAGCCGCGAGATTGGGTCTTCAACCAACTGGCCCGTATGTGGTACGTTCGTGATGCTCAGTGGAAGCTCAACGAACGCGGAGAACTCTTCGACATGACCGGCGCTCCATTTACTGAAACCCTGGTCCCGGCCGATAAAGAAAACGCTGTTGCGAAGGCTGCTCGCACACGCCTCGCCGCGGTGCTTACGGAGCTCAACCCGGCTGGCGGAATCCTCGACACAGGCGACGGCACCGGACGCCATTCCAGCAAGTCCAAAAAGAAGTCGGGCGCAGAAGTTCCAGCAAAGAGCAACGAAACGCCAGCCGCGCCGATAAGTCCTGAGGAACAGGAACGATCCGATAAATTCACCCGACTGGACAAACAAAACGCTGGCAAGATCACCCGCGAATACTACCTCGCCAACCAATCCGATTCTTCAGCCGCCGCCGAACGCTTCACAAAGTACGACGTCGACCAGGATGGATTTCTGACTCGGGAAGAATTCATCAAGAAAGGACAGAAGTAACGAATGTGTCGTTATCGTTGACACAAGTCAAAGATTGCGTCTCGTCCCGCTGTCGTCGTTTGCTAAATCCAGTTCTGACTCGCACGCCGCAGGCCGAGTTCGTCGGCGAGTCGCATCAACATGGAAATGCCCGCGCTGATTGGCAGACTGATGATTAACAGGGAAGGCATGGTGGACTTTAGAGCGAAATCAATCTCGGCCATTGCGGGGATCACCGACCAATTCAACTGTCCAACCAACTGCAATCCAACCGCCAGCAGCGTGACGAGCGGAAGATGTAACGGAGCCATCATATTCACAACCGATTGCCGCCGTGAACGATAGTCGTCCGTGTTCGATTTCGGACTGATCAGGCAAACGGCCACGGCCGGTAGCAGCATCGGACACAACGGCAGAAATCCAGGTCGCGCGATCCAGTCGACTAATAACGCAGTGGCTGACAACAGAATACCCGCGCCAGATCCCATCCAGAACATGATTCCACACGCGACAGGCAACAAAAACGCTCCCTGAGGCAATGACTGAGACCACGCAATTTCAACGGCGATCGTCAGCCACAGGATCGCCAATGCCAGAACAATTCTCATCTTGGTGCCTTTGTTCCATACCTGTTTCAGAATCAGCAGAAGTTGTCGTCGCTAGCCGGAGTTGAATGAAATAGACCGAAGGAAGCTTCGGGGATTCGCTCGTCCATCACTCCTATCCCGGCCATGCAAAACCATTTCATGTAATGACGCACTATGGTGTCGATTTGGATTCTGTCATGGTCATCGTCTCCTGCTGCAGGCTCATGCGGACGATCCCAACCTGATCCAGTTCTTCGATCTTGAAACCGGGTTTTATTCGGACATCCCATTGGCCACCGGCGAGGAATTCGGCAGACGTGACGGTTCCAAAGAACAGCCGCGGCCCGCGAACACCATTGATATCGGCACTGATCACGGTGTCTCCCACAGTGACTGCTTCCGTATAGGCGATGCCTGTCACGCGGCATTCCAGAGTACCGGTACCTTCCAGCATTCCGATCGCACCAAAGACCAGTCCATCTTCTGAAGATCGCAGCAACTGCACTTGCGCGCGGAATTCGCTGGATGTCAGCGGCTGCACGACACTGACCCATCGCCCTGTTTTTTCGATTCGCCCGACAACACTTGACCCCGACAGAACTCGATCACCTGCGGCGACGCCTGCATCCGAGCCCACGTCCAGAACGGCACCGCTTCCGTCCACAACAAGTTCCGAGCGGTTGATTCCGGCAGATTTCCCGGCGGAGACGATCAGTTCGCGTAACGATCCAGGCAATCCATTGCTGCTGATCACTTGAGCCGGGATCATCGCGTATTCCTTGAGTGATTCCGCGGGATCAATCGCCTCTGAAATGATCGACGACGTTTGCGTACGTTTCAGGTCACGACGCAGACGAGCGTTCTCAATCATCAATTGTCGCAGTGCCTTCATCTGCCGAGCATTGTTGGCATCTACAGGTTCTGTAGCCAACGAAACTGCAGCTTGATTTGTTCCATCTTCGCTGCCCGATCTGGCCTGCATTGCGATCAGGACAAATCGTCCGGCACTGAATGCATCGTGCAAAGCGGAACGAGTTCCGCTCAACATTTCCATCCGATCAGCAAACATCGCTACCAGTGACAACACAAACATCGTGATGGCTGGCAACCAAAGTCGATGCTGAGAATGCTCTATGCGCATGGGAAACTTCCGTAGGACGGGTCTCCAGACCCGTCCAGTTATCTTCATTTCTGGACGGGACTGGAGTCCCGTCCTGCGAATTCCATCTCACCGACCGTCATTGACGCATCCCGTCATCAAGTCCATTTTTCCAGCGGTCCAGATGATCCAGACAGATCATCGCCCCGCGCGTCACAGCAGTTCGCGGCGAATCCACAACACGCACAGGAATGCCAAGATGTTGCGAAAGGTAGCGGTCGATGCCTCGCAGCAACGCGCCGCCTCCGGCAAGGACCAGACCTGTATCCGCCAGATCCGCGATGAGTTCCGGCTGACAGCGTTCAATCGTGCGACGAATACTGTCGACAATTTCTTCAAGCGGCTCGTAAAGCGATTCGCGGGTTTCTTCACTGGTGATCAGTGCCTTGCGAGGAATCCCGCTGGCCGTATCCAGGCCGCTGACTTCATGAGTCAGTTCATGATCCAGCGGTGCCGCACTGCCGATCGCAATCTTCAGTTGCTCAGCCGTTTGATCACCAATGCGAAGGGAATATCGCCGACGCAGATAACGCACAATGGCTTCATCCATCGCATCTCCTGCGATTCGAATAGATTGTGACGCGACAATATCTGCCAGGCTCATCACGGCCACTTCCGTCGTCCCGCCACCGATGTCACAAATCATGCTGGCCAATGGTTCGGAAACTGGCAAACCCGCTCCGATCCCGGCGGCTTTGGCATCATCAATCAACCACACTCGTCCCGCACCGGCCCGTTCCGCGCTGTTGAAGACGGCTCTTCGTTCGACCGCCGTTATGCAGCCGGGCACCGCAATGATCACTCGCGGGCGCATTCCGACCGAACGGCCACAGGCTTTGCGCATAAAATAGCGCAACATGGTTTCGCAAAGTTCGAAATCATTAATCACCCCGTGACGCAGCGGGCGTACCGCCTGAATGCCTTCCGGAGTTCGTCCGAGCATTTGATAGGCCAGCTTGCCCACGGCAGCCCCACGCCC
>JANOZG010000195.1:0-9140 GCA_031429275.1 Planctomycetota bacterium | reverse complement strand
CTGTCCGCGAGGGGGACATGACGGCGGAGTCGGCCAGAGAGGAGCGCTATAGCCTGGCCGACCGTACGGCTGCGAGCGAAACCAGCCATCAGGAACAGCAGTTGGCACATTGACGACCAGAGATCTTGAGGGCGGCGCATTCTCATACGCACTGGTGTCGGGAGTGGGTGCAACCGACAATGGTCGGTTCTCGATCGTAAATGATATACTGCAGTCTGCTGAGAGTTTCAATTTCGAGTCTCAAGCCACCCACTCCATCCGCCTGCGAACCATGGATTCCACAGGCTTGTCGTTTGTGCGGGTCCTGACGATCTCGGTCACCGACGTCAATGAAGCGCCCTTCAGTCTGAATGTCGGCCAAAGTACAGTCGCCGAAAACCAGCCCGTCGGCACTCTTGTCGATAGCTTTACAACAGTCGATCCGGATGCCGGTAATACGTTCACGTATGCCCTCGTTTCCGGCCCCGGGGACACCGATAACGCCAGTTTTTCCATCAATGGTGGCACGCTGATCACTGCGGCAACGTTCGATCGTGAAGCCCGCGCCGCATACTCTATACGAGTCCGCGTCATTGATCAGGGAGGGCTGTCGTACGAGACGCCGCTTGACATCACGATTTCCAATGTCAATGAAGCACCGACGAATGTCTTTCTGTCGCAGAATACGGTTGCAGAAAACCGGCCGGCATCGTCCACGGTTGGAACATTGAGTACGATCGATCCGGATAGCGGCAACCTGTTTGTTTATAACCTCGTCTCGGGTTTTGGGAGCGATGACAATTCATCGTTCTTCATTGACGGGGATGGAATCTTGAAGACGCTGATTGCATTCGACTACGAAGTCAAGAACAGCTATTCAATTCGAGTTCGCAGCACCGATCAGGGATCGCTTTTCACCGAGCGAACATTCACAGTCGATATCACCGACGTTGTGGATGAAACGCCACCAGCTGTGAGTACAGCAAGCTTTGTCACGAGTGGCACGTTGGCAGCAGGAGCGACTTCGCTGACGGTTACGTTCAGTGAGGCCGTTGTTGGAGGCAACTTAACAAGCAATTACGAATTACGCCGCGCGGGGACGGATGGGTTGCTTCTCGACGCTGACACGATCATCACCCCATCGGGTGTCAGCTATAGCGGCAACACTGCCACGCTCACCGTTCCAGCCCTCGTGGAAGACGTCTATCGCTTGACCGTAAAGGCAGCGATCACCGACGCGGCGCTGAACCCACTCGACGGCGACGCCAACGGCACAGCCGGCGGGAATTGGCGGCGGGATTTCGTTGTCGGTGCGGGCGGCACATTCACCTCTACGCTGACTAGCCCCAATGGACTTGTGTTTGATCTTAAACATGGAAATTTAGGGGCTGGAGAACTTGTCCAAGGTTCCAATAACGCCTTTGATGGCCTGAACCGGCTGGCCGTTGGCGGTGCGTTTTATGCGCCGACGTTCACGACAAGCCCCACCGTCGATGTCGCGGAGGTTAATGTCGCGCCTGGTCAAACCATGGGTGTTGGGACATGGACAGACATTAGCGGTGTAACTTCGACCTTCACCGTGGATGAAGCCAATAATCCGGTTCGCGTCTCGGTGGATCTGTTGTTGACGAACCTGTTTGGAACGGGGCGCTCTGACATCTACGGTCGGCTGGTTGTGGACGGAACGCCGCTGACAGAGCGGCACCTGTTTTTTCAGAATTGGACCGACAACGAAGTAGTGCGTCGCCATCTGGAAGACGTGCTCACTTTCGGAGTTGGTACGCACCAGGTCAGGCTGCAATTGATCAACTATACGGGCGGTACTATTTTGCTGTCCCAGCCTCAAGACTTCACGATCACCGAGTTCCGTACTCGTAATGGTACGGCGGGCGTTGATGTGAATGAAGCTCTGGCGACACCCAATCTGACGCTGAACTCGAATAGCGTCTGGACCGACGTTACGGGCTTGACATCTACTTTCACGGTCAATGAAGCTGGCAATTCGGTGCGGTTGTCGACTGACCTGTTATGGCAATATAGCTTTGCTAATTCTGGAGAGGCACGTTCGACCACATACGCACGGTTTGTGGTGGACGGCGACGCCTTGCCCGACCGACTGCAGTTCGTGGATTTCTGGTTGCCCGGTGACACGCGGCGGACACATCTGGAGAAAGTCGTTTCGCTCTCGCAAGGCTCCCACTTCGTCAAGGTGCAGGTGCTGAGCGCAAACAATGGCAGCGGACCAATTCTCCTGCGAGAACTGGCCATTCTCGGTCAAGAGTTTTCGGTAACGGAGTACCGATCATTGGCTGCCAATGTCCGCTCATCGGCCGATGTCGTTGAAGTCTCAAGCGCTCCCGGACAGACACTCAATGCCAATAATCAGTGGACGGACATTGGTGGTCTCAACACCACGATCAACATTGATGAAGCCAACAATCCCGTGCGTCTGTCGGCCAGCGTGCTGCTGGGCAATGTCAACTTCGTACCACGTTCCCAGGTGTATGCTTCATTTGTGGTGGATGGCGTGCAGTTGTCCAGTCGGTCACTAATGTCGCAGTCCTGGGTCGCCGCCATTAACGAATTTCGCCGATTCCACCTGGAAGACATCGTGACGTTGGGTGTCGGCGTCCACAGTGTTAAAGTCCAGCTCATGAGCACGACGAATCTCGGCGGCAGTGGCCCACTCCTGCTGAACAGCGTGGCGACCGATTCGCAGGATCTGTCGATCACGGAATACCGGCAGTTGGTTCCTAACATGCAAGACTCCGGACGAACACTTGTCATCGACGCACAAACGCTAAGTAACCTGACCGTTTCCCGCGAGGCCACCGTCCCATCGACAGGCACACAGGATTTCTCTCGAACAGTCGACGCATTCACCAATTCAACCGGTGCAGCGATCACAACGCCAGTGCGGATCGTCGGCAACCTCGGCTCTGATGCGGCAACCACCGTTTTCGCGACCTCCGACGGCGACTTGCTTGTCGAATCGACCGACCTCTGGTTTGGAACCGACGATGGCGATGGAACCGGAACGCCCGCGATCATTCATCTGCTGCATGGGCCGCTGGGGCTGCGGCCGACGAGCGTGAACATGATCGAAGACAATGTCGAGTGGACTTACGACCTGACTGTACCCGCAGGTGAAACGAAGCGATTGGCAAGCTTCACCGTCCTTGGAACGACCCGAGCCAAAGCAATTGCGGCCGCGAATACGCTGGTGACGAATTCCGGTTTTGGCGGCGAAGCAGCCGCGTTTCTAACATCGGTCGAACTGGCGTCGCTCGTGAATTTCGAACAAAACGTGGCACCGTCCAATATTGCGATCTCGGCGAACTCCATCGCGGAGAATCAGCCGTCAGCGACTTCCGTCGGGACGTTCACAACGACAGATGCAAATTCGCAGGATACTCAGACGTATGCTCTCGTCTCAGGGACAGGCTCGACTGATAACGCCAGCTTCACGATTGACGGCAATACACTGAGGACAGCCGCCTCGTTCAACTTCGAAGCACAAAGCAGCTATTCAATCCGAGTACGAACGACCGATCTGGGCGGGTTGTCATTCGATAAAGTCTTTCCGATCACCGTCACTGACGTGCAGGAAGATTTGACGCCTCCAGCCAGCTCGGTGACTAGCGCGGCTTTGAATGGCGGGTCGGGTTTGTACGACGTACATGTGGCGTACTCAGATCCGTCAGGATTGGCAGGGGCGACTGTTGCGGGTGTGCAGTTTGTTGATGTGTACTACCGCGTGAATCCCAACAGTCCGGGCTCGGTGGCGCAGTTGCTCGAGCGGATTACCGTAAATCCCTTGTCTGCGTCCGGGACGGCCACGATATCAGCCGCATTCAATGCTCAACCGGGCAACGTCGTGCAGCTCTGGAGCGTGGCGACGGATGCTGCTGGCAACATCGAAGCCGAAGTCACGCCGCGGACCGATTTTTCGTTCGTCATTCCTGACACCGTCGGGCCGACGACGCAAGTCAATACGGCTGTGTTTGACGGCAGTGGGTTTATTGACCTGACGTTCTCCGGTACCGACATTGGCGGCGGAAACATCGCCAGCGTTGACGTTTACGTGGAAAAAGATCCGGGTACTGCAGGTAGCAGCATCAACCGTATTGGCACAGTCGCTGCCGGTGCGACTTCGATCTCGGGAATTCTTCGATTTGCCCTACCCCATGACGGCATCAGCCATTCGTACCGTTTCTTCAGTATTGGCACTGATCACATTGGCAATCGAGAAGGCGGCAGCGGGGCTCTGAGTGGTGATCCGGGACCAGGCGGCGATATCGTTCTGAACAATATCATGGTGCCACTGCCCGTCGTGGCGGCGATCACGAACTTCGATGTGAATGCCGGGCTCGAAAACCGTTCCGCTGTCCAGACGGCCGATCTGTTGTTCAACGACCAGGCATTTGTTGACGATCTGCTGTTTTCGCTGAACGATGGCAAAGTTGCCAACGACCGCATCCGGTTGGAACGACTTGACCTTGCCGGAAATCCAATCGGTGGTGGCCAGTTTGTTCCTGTGACGGCAAGTCGTGACGGCTTGAAGCTGACGCTGAATTTTGGAGCGACTGGTCTGCAGCAAAATGGTGTCTACGCGATTCGAGTTGATATGGACGGCAATGCTGCCAATGGCTTCGAAGCGACTCGCAGGTTCCATCGGCTGCTGGGCGATGTGACGGGAGATGGCAAAGTTGACGTGGCGGATTCCAACAAGACTCGGGCGGCATACGCCAATCCGGCATTGCATCGCAACGGGGACGTTGATGGAGACGGCGATGTCGATGCGAACGATATTGGATTCTTCACAAAGTTCCTTCGCAGTACGACCGGCGATAAACAACTGCAGATGTTGCGCAGTCTTCTGGACGACTGAATTCTGATCTCATAAGGATTCGGGCCGGGACGATCATTCAACCGCGACCAGCCTGATTGTTCAATGGACTGCTTCTTAATCTCTCTGATCTTGTTTTAAGTACTAAAACACTATGTCTTTTATTCGATTGAAAAACCTCCACAGCCTGATCGCAGTAATCATCGCCATGGTGATGGCCGTTCATGCTTCAAATTCCGTCACTGCCGGACTGATGGTCTCAATCCCGCACGTGACGATCGCGCCGGGCGGAAGTGGGTCTCTGGATGTGTTAATCTCCAGTGACGCCGTTGGCGGAGATGTGTTCCAGAATTACTTTCTGGACTTCACCATTTCCGGAGTCGCGCAGGCTGCCGATCCCATCAATTTCGTGGCGTCCATCATCACTGCACCGCAACTGAGTGCGATGGCCCCGGACTACATTTTCCTTGGTGACAGCGCGGAATTTAATGCTCCGATTGGCATTGATTCTGTCAGTGATCAGCCCGGTAGCCCGATTGCTAACGACTTGATCACGGTGGTTGATCTGACAAATTCCGGATTAAACCGCACAATCCTGCTTGGGCAAGGCCCCTTCCTGCTGGCCCGGCTGAACTTTCTGGCACCGCTAACTGCCACGCCGGGCAATGTCTATGACATCAATCTCGAAAACACATCCTTCTTCGAGGACACTGGACTCAATCAATCCGCTTACGCCTCCAACATCGGAAGCATCACGATTTCTGCTGCGGCTGTTCCGGAGCCCGGAACCATTGGTGCCATGGCAATTGCTGGCTTGGTCGCCGGATGGAGAAAGTTTCGACAGCGAAAAAACCTTAACAGCAAATGCTGATTTGGCAGACATCACACGAAGAATAAATAACAGCTTCAGCATCGCCCTTCTTTGACCCGAAAAGTTGATAGTGCTCGGCTGATTCAGCGTACATAAAGAAACTCATTGCTGTTCAGGATTACTCGACAAAACGCCTCTAACCCATGATCGCCGATGAACAGAGCAGCTGACTCAACTTCCTGTTGATCAGCTTCGCGAGCATAAGCGACAAGGTAAACGGCCTTGATTTGAGCCACCGTCGAGTCTCCGGCTTCGCGTTTTATGCGATCGGAAAAATCGTCAGCCATCTGGAATACAAGCGAGTTGTTCATGAGTGCCAATGCCTGCAGCGGGGTCGTTGTGGCTGCACGTTTTGGAGTGGTCACTGACGGATCGGGACAGTCAAACGTATCAAGAAACGGATTGCGACCTCCTCGAGGACTGAAGCGATAAATCGTCCGTCGGCGAGATTCCGGACCCGCTTCGTCAATCGATTCGTAGAAGTTGCTGCCCTTGAACTGAAAATGTCGAACGTCGCGATAGCCGACGCCCCCAGCTGCTGCGTTCAGTTGGCCCGTGGCAACGAGCACTGCATCACGAATTTCTTCCGCCTCAAGACGTAGTGGCGTCTTACGCCACAGCAGCCGATTGTCGGCATCGATTTTCGCTGCCACAATATTCGTTGACGATGATTGACGGTAGGTTGCCGAGGTCACCATCAGTCGGTGCATAGGCTTGAGTTGATAGCCGCTATCTCGGAAGGACTGCGCGAGCCAGTCGAGCAGATCCGGATGACTTGGATGACCGCCATTGAATCCAAAATCGCTGGGTGTCGTCACCAACCCGTGGCCAAAATGATATTGCCAAAGACGATTGACCATCACGCGGGCGAACAAAGGATTCTCGCGGTCCGTAATCCATTCAGCAAGCTTGATGCGACGATCTGCGTCGCTCGCGTCGGGAGCCAGGCCAAAGTCCGACGATTTGCCTGCCACAGCACTCAGTGCTGACGGGTAAACCGCTTCGCCGGGACTTCCAACGTCTCCACGGTTTAAGACTTTGGTGATCCCGGGCTTACTTGATACGCAGGTGTACAACTTCTGTTGCTGCGAATTCACAAGGCCATCTTTTTCAGCCAGGATGGCCGTTGCTTCGGCAGTCAACTGCTGGTGCATTTTGAGATCGTCGGGAGAAAGTTTCGCCAGAATCTGAGTATTGGAAACGTAGTTTTGATCCGCGACGCCCGCAGATGCAGCGATGTCGTCGGCAGTTAACGCACGATCATAAAGCTGTGCCCGCTGGATGCGACCGGTGAGCATCCGATTGCCGCCAACCGGACTGTGTCGCAGGCCAAAGATGACCTGAGCTTTCCCTGCCGGATAGCTCTGCAAATCTCCAGGGCGATATGGTTCGCCATAGGCGAGGCCGTTGCGATAACCCGTGATTGTGCCGTCCTTCTGGTAGACAATCGCGAAATGCACGGCGCGATCTTTCGCCTCGGTTTCCTCAATACCGTTGAATGGTTGAGTGCGGACAAACCCGTTGCTGCCAGTAATCCACTTCTTTGATTCACGCTCGCCAAAGACGATCGCATCAAAGATCGACCCGTCCATCATCTGAACGCCGACAACACCGCCTCCTGCCTGATTCAGATCGTCAAGTTGCACCCATGCTTCAATCGTCTTTTCATGCAATTCGCCAGTTAGCGGTTTGGTTGAAACGTAGGAATCTTTTCCATCCAACACCAGACTTCCATTCTCAAGTCGGGCGTTGCCACTACCGGTTGCGTCGAGGTTTCCAAGGCTATCCTTGAGGTCTTCATCAAATTCCCACGTCGCCAGAGCTTGTGGCGGCTCTGGCAGGGGCGCGGTGCCTTTTTCTCTTTCCGCAAGTATCAGTTCACGACAGACTTTTTCGATTGAACTGAGCTTCGTGCGGATGGTTTCCAAACGCACATCAATGTCTGCAAGTCGTTGCTGGTTCTCTGATGACAACGGAATCTGCAGGCTGCGTTCGCCATGAGTCACGCCTGTCAGCGCGGCCGCGAACTGGTAGTATTCCTTTTGTGAAATCGGATCGAACTTGTGATCGTGGCAGCGAGCACAGTTGGCGGTGAGTCCCAGAAACGTCTGACCGACGTTGCCGACCAGATCTTCAATTTCATCCTGGGCCATCGACATTTTCATTTTGTCATTGGCTGGCAGTGTCGTGTTGTGTGGTCCGGCGACCAGAAATCCTGTAGCTGCCGCTGCTTCAAAATCATTCGGATGCAGAATGTCGCCGGCCAGTTGCATGCGGACAAATTGGTCATATGGCATATCCCCATTGAGCGAGTTGATGACCCAGTTGCGATAGGGATAGGCGTTGTCTCGCGGCTGATCGTATTCAAAGCCATTGCTTTCTCCAAAGCGGACGATATCCAGCCAATGTCGAGCCCAGCGTTCGCCATAGTGCGGAGACGCGAGCATCCGATCTACCAGATTCTCATAGGCATGCTCTGAGGTATCGCCGAGGAAAGTATTGACTTCCTGTGGTGTGGGAGGAAGTCCCAGCAAGTCGAAGGACAATCGACGTATGAGCGCACGTTTGTCCGCTTCAGGCGATGGTGTGAGTCCGGCTTCAGTGCGTTTCACATCAACGAACGCATCAATCGGTTTTTCGGTCCACCCGGGGCGAATCGTTTGCGGGGGCTGGATGCTGCGAAGAGGCTGGAGCGACCACCAATCAACTCCTGCGCGAGCATCGGTTGAATATCGGAACGGATCAATCTGCTCCGTCCCCCATTTCGCTCCGCCTTCAATCCATGTTCGCAGTTTCGCCTTTTCGTCCGCAGTCAGCGGGTTCTTTGGCGGCATCTGATCGGAAAAAACATACTCCCACAGCAAACTGGTTTGCAACGCTCCGGGATCAATCGCAATTCCCGATTCGCCCCCAGCCATTGCCCGTTCGCGCGATGACAGATCGAGCAGTCCTTTGGCTTGGTCTCCGCTATGGCACGTCAAACATCGCTGGGCAATGAGAGGCGCGATCTCGTGATCGAAATCGTGAATGGCAGATTCATCTGCGTCGGCAGGCAGCGCAATTTCAGTCCACATGAGCAGACTGAGTAACGATAAAGAAAATCGCATCCAACAAGTCCTTCCGTCAAATCACGGAAATGGGAGACAAGAAATTGAATGCGAGATTCTATGCGTTCAGAGGCGTTCTGCCGAATGCAGCGAGGAATTATTTCGGCGAGCGGCTGGGAGTCAGCCGTCCGTGTACAAAGACCAAGCGAAAGCACGGAGGGCTGACGCCCAGCCGCTCACCATCCTGTTGATTAATTCATGCGATACGCAGCTTCACTGTGCTCGGAAAGGTCGAGACCAATGTCTTCCTGTTCTTGGTTCACACGCAAGTCGCCAGTCGCTTGGACGATTTTCAAAATGACGTAAGTTGCAATCGCGGAAAAAGCCGCCGGAA
>JANOZG010000194.1:0-5780 GCA_031429275.1 Planctomycetota bacterium | reverse complement strand
CGTTCGGCACCTTTCATCCGAAAGGCAAACTCCAGCAGTTCCGGAGCCAGATGCCAGCCGTCGGCGATCACTTCAGTACTCATTTCGGAATTCATCAACACAAACTCCGCCATACTGCCCTGCATCGGTACGTTGCAGCGCTGCCGAATCGACGGTACGGAACTCATGGCACACCAGAAATGGTCGACGTGCCGCATCCCTGCGTCGAAAGCGTTTTGCATTTCCGTCCATGTCGAATTCGAATGCCCGCAAGTGATGAGACAATTACGCTCACGCGCCATCGCGTAGAAATCGGCGGCATTTGGCAATTCGGCTGCGCATGTGGCGATGCGAATCATCCCGGTGTCGAAGTAACGCTGGAACTCCGCCGCGATTGGACTTCGACGACCTGCCGTAGAGTGGCAACCGACCTTGTCTTCGGCAAAGTACGGCCCATACAAATGAATGCCGGCGATGCTTGGAGACCGTCGTGAATTATGCAACAGCGTTTGTTTTGCGGCAGCACACGCTTCAATCATGTTCAGGATCTGTTGTTCGCTGCCGGTCGTCGTGGTGGGAAAAATCGTCGTCGTGCCGTGCCGCAAATGGGCCGTACAGGCAGTGATGATGGCTTCAGGAGTGCCGTCCATAAAGTCCGCGCCAGCACCGCCGTGGACATGCAGATCAATGAAGCCTGGCGATATGAATCCACCGTTCGCGTCCACAATCCGCACTTCGTCCGGAATCGGCTGACGATTTCCGACGTACGTGATAAGAGATCCATCGCAGCAGACCATGCCATCTTCGATCAGGCGATCCGGTAACACGACAGTGCCGTTCACGATTGCGAAAGAAGTCATGATGCTTCGATTTTCCGTTGTTGGTTCTCAATCCGCACGAAGCTCTGTATCTTCTCTCAAAGCGTCTCTGACTACGTAATCAACTCGCTAATCACCTTGGCCGGCAGTACGCCCGTAAGTCGTTGATCGAGACCCTGATACTTGAAGTTGAATCTTTCGTGGTCGTAGCCGAGTTGATTCAGGACGGTTGCGTGGAAGTCTCGCACGTGAACGGGGTCTCGGACAATGTTATAACTGAAGTCGTCTGTTTCGCCGTAGATTGTGCCTCCCTTAAAACCCCCGCCGGCCATCCACATCGTGAAGCAGCGTGGATGATGGTCGCGGCCATAATTCGACCTGGACAGCCCACCTTGCGAATAGATCGTGCGGCCGAATTCCCCGCCCCAAATGATCAGCGTTTCATCAAGCAAACCTCGTTGCTTCAGGTCTGTGATCAGACCATACGTTGCCTGATCAAGGTCGCGGCACTGGTCAGGCAGACGACCGGCGACGTTGGCGTGTGAGTCCCAATTGTTGTGATAGATTTGCACAAAACGTACGCCGCGTTCCACCATGCGGCGTGCCTGCAGAATTGTGTTCGCCAGAGTTCCCGGTTTTTTCGCGGCGTCGCCGTACAGTTCAAAGGTTGAAGCTGGTTCCGAGTTCAGATCTGTGAGTTCCGGCACACTGGCCTGCATACGAAACGCCAGTTCGTACTGAGCGATGCGCGTCTGTATTTCAGGATCGCGAATCTGTTCGTAGTTCATTTCATTCAGTCGATTCAGCCCATCAAGAGTCGTACGTCGCACCGATGTGGGTACGCCGTTGGGATTGTTAATGAACAGAATCGGATCGCCGGATGATCGAAACGACGTGGCGGCATATTCACCTGGCAAATAGCCGGATGACCATAGCCGTGCGGAGATCGCCTGAACCTGCTCCTGGTTCGTTGGTCGTGCCACCATGACAACAAACGATGGCAGGTTATTGTTGAGTGATCCCAGACCGTAGGACATCCAGCTGCCAAGACACGGTCGTCCAGTAACCTGATTGCCTGTCTGCATCAGACTGATGGCAGGTTCGTGGTTGATGGCTTCTGTGTACATGCTGCGAACGAAGCACATTTCGTCAGCAACTTTCTTCGTCCACGGCAGCAGTTCGGTCATCCACATCCCGCACTGGCCAGCTTTTTCAAACCTGAACATCGACGGTGCGATGGGGAAGCGAGCTTGTCCGGACGTCATCGTAGTGAGACGTTGCCCGTTGCGGATGGATTCTGGCAGGTCTTTGTCGTACCAGTCATTCATCTGCGGCTTGTAGTCAAACAGATCCAGCTGTGACGGCCCACCAACCATGTGCAGATAGATGACGTTCTTGACCTTGCCCGGAAAATGCGTCGGCACAGCGCCTCGAAAACCTGGCTGATCTCCGGCGGCATCGGCTCGCGTTGGTTCGCTCAGCAGCGACGCCAGTGCAGCTGCACCGACGACGTTGGAGCCTTGTGAGAAAAAATATCGACGCGTCATGTTTTGACGGAATTGTTCGAAGGTGTTCATAGTACGTCCTACTTGTTCAGTACCTCATCCAGATTCATCATTTCATTACACAACATCGTCCATGCGGCGAGCGTTATGACATCAAGACTGTCGTCTGGTTTGGAATCGCCGGTCTTGATCAGCTCTCCAGCTTCGACCGCATGATCTTTGTAGAACGCAGTCAACTGGCCGAGCGATTCTGAGAGCACGGAAATCTCTTCTGCTCGAAAAACACGACACAGCAGTCTCCGGGCCGCCCATTGCAGTCGCTGTTCGTCGGTCGCCCCGCCGTGTTTCAGAGTGTTTTCAGCCAGGCGACGAGCAGCCTCAACGAACTGCACGTCGTTCAAAGTCACCAAAGCCTGCAGAGGCGTATTTGTTCGTTCGCGACGCACAGTGCATAGTTCGCGGTTGGGTGAATTAAAAATATCCAGCGACGCGGGCGGTGCCATGCGTTTTACAAACGTGTACAGACTGCGTCGGTAAAGATCGTCCCCTTTATCTTGAACGTACCGCGACGTTGTGCTGCCATTCATCGCGATCGATTCCCAAACACCGGGCGGTTGATACGGCTTAACGCTCGGACCGCCGATTTTCGGAACAAGAAGTCCGCTGACCTCCAGTGCATAGTCACGGACCATTTCAGCATCCATGCGGTATCGCGGTCCACGCGACAGCAATCGATTGGCCGGATCTTTTTCAAGCTTCTCCGGCGTCACTGTCGCGGCCTGTCGATACGTCGAAGACATCACAATCATCTTTACAAACTTCTTGATATCCCAGTCGCCTTCACGGAATTCGACCGCGAGCCAGTCAAGCAGATCCTGATTGATTGGAATCTCACCGGACACGCCAAGGTCGCCCGTGGTGCGGACAAGTCCCGTACCGAAAATCTCCTGCCAGAACCGATTGACCGTCACGCGTGCCGTGAGCGGATGATCGGGCTTCAACAGCCATTCCGCAAAGCCCAGCCGATTCTTTGGGGCATCCTGAGGAAACGGTGGAAACGCGGCAGGAGTTCCTGGCGAAACCTGATCACGACGCTGATCGTATTCTCCGCGAAACAGCACGAACGCCGTCGCGGTCTCCTTCTTCTCGTTCATCACGTGAGCAATCGTGCCACGCGCGCGGATGTCGGCCTCTTCTTTCTCCAACGTTGCAAGGTTCGTCGTGCATTCCTGAAACGAAGTATCAAACTTCTTCAACCAGAAGTTGTAGAGTTCATTTGTCTCTTCTGGTGAACGTTGATCTGCGGCTTTCGCCAGCGTTCCCTGAAAACGACTCAACTTCGCCAGCGAATCCACTTCCGCCGCTGAGAGAACTCGCCGCTGAATTCGCAGGTCCTGAATCGAGCCCGTGAACGGACTGTCCGAGGTTCGTGAACCAATCTTCCACGAGACTTCGGTGCGAATTGTGGAATCGTCGAGCTTATCGTTTTCGATGTTCTTTTCCTGCACGGCTCCATTGATGTAAACCTGCAGTCCTGATGCTTTGCGAGATCCGTCGTATGTCACGGCAACATGCACCCATTCATTCGCAGGCACTTGAGCTTTGCTGACAACCTTCATGCCTTTTTCAGGCCAGTTGCTGATGATGTGCATACCAACGCGCCGCTGTTGCATCCAGAAGTCCCAGCCGCGATAGCCTGGCCCGCTTGCCATTCTCGCGGAAATAGCACCGCTGCCGTCGTTCGCCGGAACATTGATCCATGCCGCGCAGGAAAACGCTTGATCACTTTCAAAGTCACCGACGTCGGCCAACTCACAGGCGGCGCCCTGCACTTTGATAGCCTTGCCGTTGGCTCCATCTGTCCACGTGGCTGAATCGTTCAATACCACTTCGACGGGATTGTTTTCCAGCGTCAGGCCGAGGGTCTTGCCTTGTCCTTCGTTGAGACTCGCCAATAGATGCAGCTTTTCAGCCGAAACTGGTTCACCCAAAGTTTCAGGTGTTGCGGTCGTGGCCCAGATATCGAATTCGGGTCGAGCGACCTTGCGGCGTTCTTCAACACTTGCACGAACTGTTGTGATCAGTGGCGGAAGCGCATCGAAGCGTTCACGATCGGCGGCCATCGGCACGGTGATAATCGGAGGCGTATCTTTGATGTTGCCGTCGCGAACAGCTTGCGTCGTATTGTTGAAGAACGCAGCCATTTCGTAAAATTCTTTTTGACTGAGCTGATCAAACTTATGGCTGTGGCACGTTGCACAGCCAGCGGTCAGACCCATCCAGACTGCAGATACTGTTTCCGTGCGGTCGCGTGTATAGAGTACGGCGTATTCTTCGTCGATGATTCCGCCTTCGTTCGTCGTCATGTTGCAACGATTGAAACCCGATGCCACCTGCTGGTCAAGCGTCGCATTCGGTAACAGGTCGCCCGCCAGATTTTCAATCGTGAACTCATCAAACGGCATGTTCCTGTTGAAGGCTTTGATCACCCAATCGCGGTAGGCCCAGATCTCACGATAATTGTCGAAGTGGATGCCGTGCGTGTCGGCATAGCGAGCGTAATCCAGCCAATAGCGTCCACGATGCTCACCCCAGTTCGGGCTTGCCAGCAAAGAATCCACAAGCCTTTCGTAAGCCTTCGGCGACTGATCGTTCACGAATCCTTCAACAGCTATGATTGTAGGCGGAAGTCCCGTGATATCCAGACTCACGCGGCGGGCGAGCGTCCGTCGATCAGCTTCAACGGTTGGCGTCAGGCCGTTTTCGGCGAGCTTTTTCAGCACGAAGTTGTCGATAGGGTTCGTTGGCCAGTTCGCGTGTGTCGCCTTCACGGATTCCGGGACAGCAGGCACTTCGGCTTTCACGGGAGCGATGTACGACCAATGCTGCTGATACTCCGCTCCGCTCTGAATCCAATCGACCAGCAGCTTCTTCTGAGCATCGTTGAGCGGCTTCTTGAGCTCCGGCGGAGGCATGATCTCTTCCGGATCGTGGCTCATGATGCGGCGAATCATTTCGCTTTCGTCTGGTTTCCCCGGACTGATCGCCCCGCGTTCGATAGCGGCGTCTCGCTGATCCATCCGCAGATCCGCCTTGCGAGACGCACTATCGGGTCCATGGCACGTTAGACATGTTTCCATGAAGATCGGACGAATGTCGCGATTGAACTCAATCCCATCCTGAGCATGGACAACGTTGAACAGTACGAATGTTGCGGCGACAGCGGCCACACAGCGAGTCGTGTTCATGGCAATCAGCTTTGTTTGAAAGGCGGGAAAGTCAAGGGCAGGAAAGTCACGTCTCAGGGTGACGACTGAACGCTAATCCTGTCAAGGATTCTTAATTCTACGCACATATGAGTCCCAAATCCGGTTTCTTCCTGTCAAATTCGGAAAGCCGGGATTTCAAATTTCAAATTTCAAATTTCAAAAAACTGAAAACTGAAAACTGAAAACTGAAAACTGAAAACTGAAAACTG
>JANOZG010000193.1:0-2977 GCA_031429275.1 Planctomycetota bacterium | reverse complement strand
TGCGTGCCCACCAATATCGCGGGTGGGCGTGAACTGAAATCAGAAATTCATTCGCGTGATTCGCGGGCAAACCTCATTGAATTAATTCTTGCCATCTTGCGTGGCAGACGGGCGATAATACTCGGAGGGCTGACGCCCAGCCGCTCGCCTTTTTGTTGTTAAATATAGACCCGCTCCGCGCGGTCGGGCGTGCATTCCGCCACGCAGCCTGCAACCTTCGCAGCTTTGTCGCGTTGGGATTTTTCCAATGCGCGATTGAACATCGCTTCGCCCGCCGGTGTCGGATAAATCGTATTCACGCACGCCTGGCAAAGTGTTGTTTCGGGCAAACCGACGCAATCCGCAAGCGCTTCCACTGGAAGATATCGTAAACTTGTCGCACCGATGGAATCAGCCATCGCCTGCTCTTCTTCAGGAGTCAGCACATTGCCTGCCATAAACTTTGGAGCAAAGAGCTCGCTGACCGTCGACATGTCGATTCCATAAAAGCAAGGTGCGATGATGGGAGGGCACGCGATACGAACATGAATCTCTTTCGCCTTGCCGCGAGTTTTCAGTAATGTCAGCAGTTCACGCAGCGTTGTTGCGCGAACGATAGAATCGTCCACAAGCAGTACGCGTTTGCCTTCCATCACTTCCGGCAGCGGCGTGTACTTCATGCGAACTTTGTCAGCGCGGTTATTGCCTTCGATAAACGTGCGGCCGATGTAACGATTGCGAATCAGACCTTCCAAAGACGGCACACCCAGCTTGAACGCCATCGCGTCGGCCGCAGCTTTGGCCGTATCCGGAACAGGCACCACGATCACATCATCGTCGATCGCGATCGGCTCGCGAGCAGCGAGTTCTTCGCCAAGACGTTTGCGTGACAAATAAACGCCGGCGTCATCAAATGTACTGCCAGCATTCGCGAAGTAGATCCATTCAAAGAAACAATGAGCTTTCTTTGGGCTCTCCGCATATTTTTCAACGGTTACAGAATCACCGTCTACAATGACGACGTGTCCCGGCGGAACGTTGTGAACACTTTCTTCCTGAAATCCCAGATGCGTCAGAGCCACGCTTTCACTGGCAGCGGCGAAGAGCGATCCTTCGTGAGCGTAACACAACGGTCGCATCCCCAGCGGATCACGCGAGACGAACATTGTGCCACGTGCATTCAGGAACACGATGTTCCATGAACCGTCAAGAATTTTCGCCAGCTTGCTGAGTAGCTCGACAGGAGTGATGTTTGCGTTCAGCGACATCTCATGAGAAATCAGATGATGCAGAACTTCCGTGTCGGTCTCGCGTGTCAGATGAAAGTCTTTGTTCTTCAGAATTTCTTTGCACAGATCACGATAGTTTGCCAGCTGTCCGTTGAACGCAAAACTGAACCACTTTGATCGCGCGATGTGCTGACGTTCGAACGGCTGAGCGTAACTTGGATGATCTGTGCCGCAGGTTGCATAGCGAACATGGCCGATAGCGGCGTGCCCGGCATACTCGGACATGAGCGCCTTGTACGGTTCTTCCTGATTCATACGGAAGACTTCTGCCACACCGCCCACATCTTTATGAGTCAGTATCAGCTGCAGCCGACTCGGATTGTATGTCGTAAACCCAGCTGCCAACTGGCCCCGGTTCTTCATGTCCAGCAGCATTCCTGGAATCATGCGTGACGTGCGCGTGATGGCGTCTTCGAAGGATTCTGGTTCTTCAGGCAGCTCAATCGAGTGGTCATCCGTTGTACGACGTTTTTTGTCGCGCTGCGGAATGAGAGGACTGACGATGCCGGTTTCCAGATGATATACGGCAGCGACGCCGCATTCGTGTTGCAGTTCGTCCATAGCGACGAATTCAATGCCCGAAAAGAGGTACCGCTGTCTGTGGCGACGAAATGTCCGGTGGGACAATGTGTCGATTGAGCGGAAGAAATACGTCGCGGTTCAGACGAACCGCTCAGAGCCCGCATGATACTCGCGAAAACGCCGCAGTCCAAACGACTCCTGCCAGTTGGCGGAGATGAAGGGCAAAGATGCGTTTTCTCGCACTATTACGCGCTGGCTATTCCCACAACTTGCAATCGGAGTTTTCGAAAGCAGGTCCTGCTTGCGGGCCGAGCAACTGACGACACGGGGGGAGCAACTGAGGCCACAACACTATGGGGAGCAACTGGGAAGAAGCACGATAGTATCAAACGCCGCAAGAAGCGGGGCGAGTTCTTTTTGGGGTCTTTTGAAGACACACGACAACAGTAACATCGCAAATGCGACAGCCGCGATTGACGGTACGGGCTCACTTTCCGGAAACCGATCTGGCAGGGAGCAGGGCATCAGATCGCAAAGTTTGCGCAGCAGCTCCACCATCATCAGTCGAGTCTGCCTTAACGGAATACGAACCACTGGCAACTGAAAACTTCCTCCGCAGATCGTGACATCGTTTCTGGGCCGTCGCTCAGGACACAGCATCAACCACCGCCGAGCGACTTCTGAATCATCCCACCCCGCCACAACATCCGGTCGAGACCTCAGGACCAGATGAAAATGATTGCTGAGAATCGCCTGACAAAGCAAATCGATCCCAAAGTGCCGAGCCTGATGAATCAACTGTTCATCAAGCCACTGCTTGCGATGATCGAAATTCTTCCCGCTAAACGGATCATCCCCCAGCAGAAAACAGCGACGCACCGTGCGATTCATCACATGCACAATCGCAATCTCATCCGCCGCAAACAATTCCACACGAGCCAACCATGCCATACCGATCAATGCCATAACGATCATCTTTCATCATCTCATGATCAAACACCTCACACGGATCCTATCTATCTTCGCCAGAATGTTAACTATAGTGCTGTGTCCCCCAGTTGGTGTCCCAGCGAAATAGCTTGCGTATTGACGCGGAATTGTTTCGCCATGCGAGGCATTCAGCTTAGTGTTCTGACATGAAGCGGAAACGACTCGATCAGGACTCGCGCGTCGGTGACCTGTAGACA
>JANOZG010000192.1:0-5837 GCA_031429275.1 Planctomycetota bacterium | reverse complement strand
ATATTCTTGAGATCGATGTACTTCATGCCGAATTCGTCGGAGAGCTTGGTGAGAATTGCGTCCTCAGTAATCGCCCCCGACTTCACCAGCGCCTGATCAATGCGCATGGTTCCCTGTGTGTCGCGAGCAATTTTCAGCTGCTCACTAGTAATCAGTCCGTCGTTAACAAGTAATTGTCCTAGTTCCATTGCAGAGCTTTGCGTCTTTCAATGCGTTTTCGTAACCGGGCACGATCAGTAGCGTTTGCCGCAGCCCAACCGTCGGCGATCCGCAGTGGTTGGAGCAACGCGAAAGAATCAACGTCCGCCACCCCTACTGCTGCGACTTCCAAATGGTGAAGCACCGCCGCCAAACGGCGAAGCGCCACCACCAAACGGGCTAAACCCGCCAGAAGCCCCACCGCCGAATGGACTACTGCCACCGCCAAATGGATTGCCGCCACCGCCAAATGGGCTGCCGCTTGAGCCGCTGCGACCGCTAAACGGATTCGAGTTGTTGTTGTTGTTGCCGCTGTCGCTTCGCGAAGTATTGTCGCTGGTTGAACTGGACGTCGTCTTAACGGCACTGGAAGTGACTCGGGGAAACAGAGCTGTCAATGAATTCTGAACCATGGTGGCATCGGCATTCATCAGTTGCACATAACGCACGGTTTGGTTGGCCGATTTCGCCGCAGCATCCTGATCTTTTACCAACGCTTCAACCTTCTGAAACAACGCTTCGCTCGACGATACAAACAGAGTGGCGGTTGTGCGATCTACGCCAACCGTCATTTGTACTCCACTCGCTTCTTTCTTACCGCCGCCTCCACCCATCAATGCTGCGAATGGATTGTTCTGCTGCTGCTGACCACCAGCTGGCTCCATGAACGGCTTGAAAACTTCTTTCACAATCGTCGCCACAGAGTCGATATCAGCGTGCTCGACTGTAATTTGGCGTGGTTGCATATCTCGAAGCGATTCAGGAATACTGTTGGAGTCCAGAACCTCCAGAAGCTTTTCTGCTTCATCAACAGACGCCTGCGGTCCAGTCACGAGAAGAGAATTCGATCGGGGATCGGGGATGATTCGCAGCGTTTGTGGGTTAGCTCCTATGCCGCTTAATCCGGTCATGTTCGAAACCGAGTCCGTGATAGGGCGAAACATCGAACCAAAACTGAATCCTGAACTCTCAGCGGTGTTCGTCACACTGCTGCCAGTAATCATCTTTTCCAGCAAAGCAGCCGCTTCTGTGGCATCAGCGGCTTGAAGGTAGAAGACAGTCCAGCGTGTCCGATACGGAATGGATTGCTGCAGAAAGTCCATCGTTTCTTCAAGTCGATCCAGAGTTGCCTCGTCTTTGTACAGCAGCAACAAATCATCGCCATCAACTACGATCTGAACTCCATCAAATGGCCCGGTTGGAGCATCCTGTTTCGGAGGATCGGTGGAGTCCTGCTGTGGTTCTGCTGTTTCGTTTTGCCGTCGCACGGCGAGATATCCGGATTGTTTTCTAATCCCGGAAGGTCTTCGTATCTGCGTCGTCGATGGATCGGCGTTTGGTGCAGCATCACGCTGCTGAGCAGGTCTGGGAGCAGCTTGAGACGGCGTTCTCAGATCACGAATCGGACCGCTTCTGTTCGGGACGACGATTCGGATATTGACTGATTCATTGTTCTTCCATTCCTGTTCCAGGTACGGCATAAACTCCGCAGGGTCTCGGCCTCGCAGAGAATAGCGTCGCATAGTACCGCCTTCGCCTTTTGCTCGGACGCCCGTTCCGTCTTCACCCAGGTCTTTCAGGACTTGCTTGATCTGATCAACCTGAACCGACGTTCCCTTAACAATGATTCGATTGCCATAAAGATCCGTTTCCACAGTCGGTGCCGCGGTACCTTCCGATGTGAACAGATTTCGCAATGTTGCTGCGGCAGTCAAAGGATCCATTTTTACCAGCGGAATGACCGCAACTGAACCGGCCGCACCAGTACCTGCAGCAAACGCCTCGACCCACTCTGAGACTTGCTGATGTTGCTTAGATGTTCCAAAAATATGAACCGTGCCTGCCGCATTGTCTTCGTTGACGACAACACCCGGCATCATGGCATTGATACTTAGAGCCGCCTGATCTGCACGACCTGTCACTTTGTAAACTCGCAAATACGGACCTGTCGTGCCACCAAACCTCGCATTCTCCGGCAATTCCTCAACGTCAATTGCTTTGAGAATCTCTTCCACCAGGGCGTGATCTGCTTCCGACCCTGTCACGAACAAGCTGTTCGTACGTGTGTCCGACATCACTTTCAACGACGACGTCTGGGAAGGAGGAGTTGGCTGCGGCGATCGACCGTCGCGGCCACTGGCAGCACTTACATTCTGGACGGCGTTCGCACCTTGTCGCATTCCGAACTGCGCCAGCAGCATGTACTCCGCTTCTTCAGCTCCGATATTGACCAGCGGATATGACTTGAACATCAATTTCTTCTCGACATTTTCCATTGCCGATTTCAGAAATGTGTTGATCTTTCGCAGGTTGCCTCCAGTGTCGGAGATAATCAGAATCCCTGACTGAGTCAACGCGGTCATCTTTGCCAGCGGACCTGTTAACGCTTCAACTTCCTGAGCCATCACACCAACATCGACTCCTTTGAGAACAATCTGCACTCGGACCAATTCGTTTTCGCCAACCTTGTGAACACCGGCATCATCCTTAGCGGTGAGTTGTTCGAGCGAAACGTCGGGCACAAGGATATTTGGAATTCCGTCTCCGCTGATGTTGACACACACGAGAAATCCGTCCTTGCGAACAAGCGTAAATCCTTTTCGTTGCAGATAGCCATTCATGATGTCAAGCGTTTGATCAACATTATAGACGTGGCTATCAATATGACTGAACGTCCCAGTCGGCGTTTGTGCCATGTCCAACGTGTAGCCAGTGCTCACGGCAAAATCCTGCAGCACCTGGGACCACGGAGCGTATCGAAAGTTGAAAGTGAACTCTTTGACCAGTTGATTCTGTTCTGCGGTATCTGCCGAGCTGCCAAAACTGGAAACGACCTGAGCTCCGGGAGGTGGCGTATCGCTGGGATCCAGTGGTGCATCCGCTACGCCCGAAATAACTACCGACGGTGCCTTTGCTGACGCAGGAGCTTTAAAGCCGGTCCATTTCGCACTTTGTTCCGGTGTCAGCAAGGCAACGAATTTTGTCGTCCATTCCGTTTCGAATTGTTCCTTTTGATCGTCCGTGGCAGCGAATCCAAGTTGCCGGGAGGCCTCCGAGCGACCAGCGTTAAGTTCAACCAATTTGGCGGTTTGCTCCTCGGTTAAAGCCAGATCCTTTGCGACTCGCGCGTCTGTCAGAGCCCGAATCCCTGCCTGTTCAACATACTGAGCACGCAGCACACCGAGTTGTCGGGAGTCGAGTAAATCCAAAGCCTGCTGCTCGATGTCCTGCTTGTTTTTCAAAACAGCGGCGGCCATTTCCTTACGAATCTGAGTCTTTTCCTCGTCGGTCTTACCATCCATTTTTCTAAGCCAACCCTGAAGAAACTCAAGTGATGGCTTGCCCGCTTTCGCAGCTTCCTCAATTTTTTGAACCTGCGTCTCGGTCAGCGTCAGCTTCTCTCGAACATCCGCACGGTTCAGAAAATCCAGTTCAGATCCCACTTGTGCCTGACCATAGACCGATGGCATCAATGAGAGGATTCCGCAAACGACTGCGAACCGAAATGAGCGAACAAATATGGAACATACGTTCATTTTGTATTCCTGAATTCTCTCAGACCCCAAAAAAATCGAAGGTCAGTAAGAAGTATGTACGTTTGTATATTCATTAAATGGGGAATTATGGTGCATTCGAGACCTAAGCTGATATTGTTCCCACAAAGAACCGTAATTCTCGGTTTCCGTTGGTTGATTCGCTGAAAACCTGAAAGTATCGGAAGATTGAGAAGGGAGTGACGATTACAACGTGAGACATTTGATGACATAGAACTCCAATTTAGACCGGTTGGTCCGAATCAAAGGTTCATCGGGAGGATCAAACCCTGTCGAAGGTTGAAAGAGTCTGGAAAAATTGCAAAACAAGCCGAATCGTGTGTATCGTAGTCGGGGTTTAGCAGTATGACATGGGAAACCTTCTGGTGACAGCAGTTATGATGCCCCAGTGAACGATTTCTGGATCTGCAGCTCTCACGCTACAGAAACTGTGAGCTTAGGTGCTCCCTGTGGTCGCTTTTTTAATGAAACTGGAATTCCAAATGAAGTTTTCTCGAATCATTCTGACTGCTTCAGTTGCAGGTTTGTTGTGGGGAATTTCTCCATCAGACGCTGGCGCTCAGGATCGTGGTGACCGTGGCGGCGACCGTGGTGACCGTGGCGGCGACCGTGGGGATCGAGGAAGCAGGGGCCTCGGCGGTGATTCAGGCGGTGGCTTTGGTGGCGGACCACCCGGCGGTTTTGGCGGCGGTCCCCCAAGTGGCTTTGGCGGCGGCAGTTTTGGCGGCGGACCACCCGGCGGTTTTGGCGGCGGTCCCCCAGGTGGCTTTGGCGGTGGTGGATTCGGCGGCGGACCTCCAGGTGGTTTTGGCGGTGGCGGATTTGGAGGGCCTCCGGGCGGAGGTCGTTCAATGATGGACACGAATGGTAACGGTGTAATTGATCAGGATGAGATCGACCGTATGCCATCTTTTGTTCGTGACATGATGCAGTCCCGAGGTGTGGTCCTGAAGGCTGGCATGACAGTCGATGAAATGCGTTCTGGTTTCAGTCGTAGTTTCAGCGGCAGCGGGGGTGCCCCGAATGATCCAAACAACGGCAAGAACAATAATGACTCGGTTAACAACGGCGGAAACACGTCGGTTGTCTTGAAGCCGTACAAGATGAAGCCAAAGCCTTCAATCATTCAGACGTTGCCACCTGCGTATTCTGAAGTGGACGTCGACTTCGACGGCCAATTGGGGCTTGATGAATGGATGCTCGCGCGTCGTACAGTACTGGATCAGTTCGAGGAATTGGATACTGACCAAGACGGTTTCCTGACACCTGAGGAACTGAAGGCGGCAGAAGTTGCAGCGAACGGCTCTAACGCCGCGATGGCTGTAAGAAAATCGAAACTCACCATCGTCAGTGCGGCTCCGAAATCCCAGGCGAATTCGCAGTCGAACGGAAACTCAAATCCAAACGATAGTCGCAATAGTCGCTGGAGCGGTGGAGGCGGCAGCGAAGAAGTAAAAGAACAGGCCAAGCAATATTTTCCGCGTTTGGATACCAATCAGGACGGAACCATTGATACCGATGAGTTCCAGCAGAGCCGTCGAGTTCGCGGCATGTTTGAGCAGGCTGGAATTCCGCCGGGAAATATGTCACTCGAACAGTTTACCCAAAACCTTGAGAAGGCCACTGCAGCAACACAGTCCAGCGGTGGTCGTTAGTCGCATTTCGGTCGAAATCTTTAGTTGCTGCGAACGGCGGTCGTAAACTGGCTCAATCGATTTATGATCGTTTGAAGGAGTTGGTCGTCTGCAGGAAACATTGGATCGCGAAATTCCTGCAGCCGAATCTGTTCAGCGACTTTCCATGCTTCTCCAGTTTCATTCAGCTCAAGCAAGGCCGCCGCTTTGTATGTCAAAGCAGCTTGAGACTGATGTTTCGCATCGAGTTTATTCAACACCCTCAAAACGTCCTTGTATTTCTTCTGGGCCAGCAAAACTCGTCCTTCGATGACACGGAATGAAGCATTGTCAGGCTGTCGTTGAAGTGCGTGTGAGATTAATTCCGACGCTTGCTGCAATGACCCCGTATCGGCTACTAGTATCCAGGCCTGACGAGCTGCAACTTCACCAGTATCCGGCGGCATATTCT
>JANOZG010000191.1:0-2069 GCA_031429275.1 Planctomycetota bacterium | reverse complement strand
TGGCAGCGTGTGAAACAAGGCGAGCAACTGATTCTGAAACCAGGCTCGCGAGTCCTGTGCGACGAAAAGGGCGTGCCTCTGCGATTGAATCCTGGCAGCGGCGGACGCAGCGGTCGTCGAAAATTACACTTGGCCGATTGGGACGGCGATGGCAAGCTTGATTTGTTGCTGAACGGCACCAACGCGGAATTCTGGCGTCAGGTTGATTGCACAGACGGCACCTGGAAGTTTCAGCGAATCAGTGACGTGAGTTCCACAAAGATCGACGCACACGACACGAGTCCCACAACTGTTGATTTCAACGCCGATGGACACCGCGACCTCGTGATAGGAGCCGAGGATGGACGATTCTATTTTCTGCATTCTTCCACGAGTCTTGCGGCGTCCCGACCGGAGTTTCCCGGCAAACGCAGCGAATGGAACGGCTTTGATCGGTTTGATTTCGAAGTCGATGGCAAGCCCGTCCTCGTCGTCGCTCCGAAAGCAGCGGCATCGGGAAATCCGTGGGTTTGGCATGGAGAATTCTTCGGCCACAAGCCCGCGCCGGATATCGCTCTATTGCAACGAGGCTTTCACATCGTCTACATGAGCGTGCCGAATATGCTGGGAGCTCCGAAAGCTGTGGCTCATTGGAATAAGCTCCACGAGGAACTGACCACAAAGCATGGCTTTGCAAAAAAGGCGGCATTAGTGGGACTCAGTCGCGGCGGTTTGTACTGCTTTAACTGGGCAACAGCAAACCCGGACAAAGTTGCCTGCATCTACGCCGACGCTGCCGTCTGTGATTTCAAAAGCTGGCCCGGAGGCAAGGGAAAAGGCGAAGGCAGTCCGCAAGACTGGAAGCTGGTGCTTGAACACTACGGCTTTGCAAATGACCAGGAAGCCATGGACTACAAAGGCAACCCGATCGATTCCCTTGTGCCGCTCGCGAAGGCCGGCGTGCCACTGCTGCATGTTTATGGTGACGCCGACGATGTCGTGCCGTCGGATGAAAACACCGGCATCGTAGCGGAACGATACATGGCCATGGGTGGTTCGATCACGTTGATTCCAAAGCCGGGCGTTGGTCATCATCCTCACGGGCTTGAAGATTCCACGCCGATCATTGAGTTCATCGCGACTCACGCTGCGATCAAGTAGGGATTGGATTTCATATTGATCGGCAGCCAGCTTCGTGTTGTTCGGCGACCGGCAGAAATAAGCTTACAAATCGGCGTGAGAAAAAAGCCCCTTCACCCTGGCCCTCTCCCCCCAAGTCGTTTTGCGGCAATGCAACATGGCAATACAGCGTGAACCCGCGAAAATGACTTAGGAACAGTCCGGAAACAACTTCCAGATGTTTCCGTGCCTTGAAATCCCAACCCGAAACGTCAGTGAGTGATTTTGCACTACAACTTGATCCCTCGCTGACGCTTCGGGTTGGGATAGACGGAACTTATTTCGGGACTGTTCCTTAGGGGGAGAGGGGACTCATCACGACGACATGTTGCCAAACCCGCAACTTCAAAACTTGTCTCTAAAGTTGTGGCCGGTCTCCTGACCGAACCACGAGCGTTGACCGAAGGTCTCCTGTGCGGCGTTGAGACCTGCGGACGGGGGCACTGCGGGGTCAGGAGACCCGCGCAGAACAGCGACCACCGCAGAACAGGGACCACCGCAGAACAGGGATTACCAGTGATCGCATCGGCTAGCGCCTCAGGCCTAACGTCCAATCAGCATTCCCAGATACTCTTTGGCAAACGACCATGTTGACCCAAGTGCGAAGCCATTGGGGATCATGGATTCCACAATCTGCCCCACTGTGAGTGCTGCCGATTTTTCGGTCGAGCGAAAATCGGACGGAAGCGGGACCGGCTGCAGTCCGTTTCGATTCGCCAGCCGCAGCGCCCGAGGAAGATGCCACGCAGATGTGAGCAAACCGACTCGCTGGTTGGAATCCATAAACCGCGAACCGAGGAGCTGCATTTCTTCCGATGTATTCCGTCCACCTGCGGTTTCGATCACAGATTCCGGAACTCCAAGTTTCATCAGAATCTCTCGCGATGAATCCGCCGGATCGACGCTCGACG
>JANOZG010000190.1:0-11389 GCA_031429275.1 Planctomycetota bacterium | reverse complement strand
TGCTTTGCCCTCGCTGGCAGCGTGATGCTGGGCCGAACTGCCGTGCGAATCGTGTTGCCGCCTTCTGTTGACAATGCTTCGCCGCCTGCGGAAATCTGGGGGCTCAGCATTGTTCTGGGTGTCGGTTTGACAGGCTGGCTTTCATTTCTCTGGGCATTGAGCCAAGGCACACTGGGCTTCATTTTCAGCGCGAGCCTCGCGGGAATTGGAATGTTCACCGGATTATGGGCAATATTCTTTTCGACATCGAAGACTGTCCACAAGAACATCGTCGGTGGCAAACACCTGGTGAAATCATGCCAATGGATCATCGCACTCCTGATCAGCCTGGCGTTTATTCAGACAGCGCTTACGCCGCAACGATTCTGGGACGAACGAGCGATTTTCGCCATCAAAGGGAAGGTCATCTTCCAGGAGGGCACTATCAGCAATTCGACATTGGCTGACCCTGATTTCGTGCAATATCACCCCAAGTATCCGCTGATGCTCCCGATGCTGGAACAACACACCTATGCACTTCTGGGAGACGTGCAGGATCGATGGTCGAAGTTGTGGTTCCCTTTACTCTACGCCGGACTGGTGCTCACCTTCACCGGGGTGTGCACTCGTCACTTCAACGCTGCATGGGGTTGGACATGTGGATTGCTACTGGCAACGGTACCTGTTTTGATGCCCGATGAATACGGGTTTCTATCCGCTCAGGCCGATGCCCCGGTTGCGTGTTGTCATGGGATCGCTGTGCTGTACTTGTGGGACGCACTGTCTGGCTCCATGGCGGCGAGGCAATTCCTCAAACCCGCACTGGCAGGTTTCGTCGCAAGTTGCGCTGCTTTCACCAAAGACGAGGGCCTCGCGTTCCTGATGATCGATGTGCTGTCATGTGGAATAGCAATGACGATCTCGATGGTCTTCAGACGGCGTTCATCAATCAGCCTAATACTCTTGATTGTCTTCGCTTTTGCCGCCAGCCTGATGCTGGCCCCATGGTTCCTGCATCGCCGTCATCTTCCTGACACTACCGAAATGCACTATGCCGGACGACTTTCAATCGCGATGCTGTTTGAACGACTTGGCACCTTGAAGTGGTCATTGCCACATCTGTGGCACCGGATGTTTGGCGAATGGCGGCAGTGGGGACTGCATTGGTGGGCTGGCATGGCAGCGATCTTGACTAGACCACGCCGTGCCATGGAACTGCCAAATCTATTTCTGATTCTGAACCTGCTCGGAGCCCTCGCTGCACTACTGGTCGCCGGCATGTTGGCACCCGCTGAACTCGAAGAACACCTCGGCGGTGCGTCACATCGTTATCTGATGCAGCTGGTTCCGGTAGCGATACTGCTCGTTGCCTCGCTGTGGAGCAAAAATGGCAATGACGAGACAAGAAGCTGATCAGAGCGACATGAGAATCAAAGATCAATCGATGCAAATGGTTTCGGCTGCGACAAATGAGCTACGCGAAGTGTGAGAGTCTTACTCCGAAAGATGCGAGCACTGCGCGTGCATCTTTCGGGAAGCGAACAACATGAGCGGCTGATGCCAGCGAGCCGGGAGGCTCCTTTGGGCAGAGGGCTTTCAGCCCTTGTTAAAGGTCAATCGTTGAACTATCGGCATCCCGCACCAGCCAGCGATCGAATACGAATGGTCCAAAGGGCACAACTGCTGCCAGCATACCAACAACGGCCAGCGATTTTGATATTGGAACTCGAGTCGTCGCCATCATCAACATGACAACCAGACACACAAACAACAGACCGTGAACAGAGCCGGCAATCCGCACAGCAAGAGGCAGATCTGCCATATACTTCAATGGCATGGCGACACCAAAGAGTATCAAAGTAGACACACCTTCCACGTATCCCACTCGCCGCAGATTTTTCAGAAACCGATGACCAGTGTCCGCCGGTTCGCTCATCTGTTTATCTTTCGACCTAAGTTATTTGCCTGGCGTTTAAACAACTCATGCTCCGGTTCGCCACCGCTGAGTACATAGGCAAGCATATCCAGCACTTCATCCTTCGTCAGCAATCCCAGCAAATTCACCGGCATCGGTGATGTTTTCGAGACTTCCATCTCTTCGACTTCCTTGCGGTCGATCGACACTCGTTGGTTAGGATCTGTCAGGTCCGTGTTAATCGTCAATGTATCTCCACTGAGATTCACAACCACTCCGGTATGAACCTTCCCTGCCTCCGTGACGACAGTCACCGCAGAAAACTGCTCATTGATCACCTTGCTCGGATTGATAATCTGATCCAGCAAGTCCTGCGGCGAATAGCGACGGCCTGCAGTGGTCAAATCCGGACCAGTCATGCCTCCGGCATTTCCGAATCGATGGCATGTGAAGCACGCCGCAGCAGCGAAGATCCTGCGGCCATTGTCAAAACTGCGATGCTTCAAGTCAGACTGTGCTGCATGGCTCAGTTCTTCCAACGTCCACATCGTTGGAGTTCGGCCGGAAAACATCGCCCCAACGTTCTCGATGGCAGATTTCTTTTCCGGTTCCTTTGCAATCAACTCTGCGAGTTCTGTTTTCTCCAACTCACTGAATGATTCGAGAGAATCGTTTCGGATGAATTCGATAAATTTCTGGAAGCTTGCACCTCCTCGATAGTTGGCGGCCTTCAGAAACCACTCCAGCTGAGCCGTGCGGAGTTCTTTAGTCCAGCCGGTTTTCAGAAATCGCAGGCTGCGAGCGTACTCCATTTGCGGTTCCTGACTGGCTGCGGCTTCGATTAACGCCATGCCTTTGGCCGCAGCGTTTGGAGCCTGCAAATAACAGAGAGTTTCGCACAACAACCAATTCAGTTCAAAATTGTCAGCAGGAAATCCGGCATCGAGCTTGGCAATGATTTCAGCAACCATGGCTTCGTCCGGATTACCGAAACGATGCAGCACGATCTCAACAATTCGCGCAAAGGCGATGCGTTGCTCATTTGTCAGGTCAGACCAATTAAGCTGGAGCAGAGCGGAAAAAATCTTATCTCGCATCGCTGCATCTATCGTAGCGCCTTCAACGCGATGGTCCGGGCATACGCCAGTGACTCGTGCCAAAGCCAACAAGGCCTCAAGTTGTCGGCCAGAGTCCGTTTCATTCAGGGCTTTGGCTTCCCAGTCCATGATGGGTTGATGTTCAAGCGCCACTCGAGCGGCCCAGCGAATGAAGCGGTCGCTGTGATTGAGGTGCGGCCAGGCAGCGGCAACCGCATTCGGATTCTGATGACCATGGAGGGATTCAAGCTGATGACGCAATTCCCGAGCTGGACTCGCAGCGACTTCCACATCTATCGGCGCGGTGGGTTCGCTGCCCGTATATGTCACGCGATACAAACCAGACTGAACTCGCCGTCCACCGATTGCGAAATACATCGAACCGTCCTGAGGATGAATAATCGCGTCAGTCACCGGCAGAGGTGCGCCCGAGAGAAATTCTTCCTTGGTCGCCGTATAGCTTGCACCATCCGGCTTCAAATGCACCGCGTAGACCTTGCCCCAGCTCCAGTCGAGAACAAACAGGGCTCGCTGATATTTGTCAGGGAACCTGGCTCCGTAGCCGAACGTTGTGCCAGTCGGTGATCCCGGCCCGATGTTGAGTGTCGCGGGAAGATTGTCCGTATAGAATTCTGGGTACTTTCCAGCACCATTCCGCCAGCCGAATTCCGCTCCGCTGACCACATGATTCACGCGAGTCGGGCGGTACCATGGCGTATTGAAGTCGTATTCCATGTCCGCATCGTAGGTGAATAATTCACCATCTTGATTTACTGAGGCATCAAAGACGTTGCGAAATCCCGAGGCAAAGATTTCGAATTGTTTTCCATCGGGTGTGAAGCGATAGATGATTCCGCCGGGAGCCAGCACACCGACGTTGTGGCCGCGACCATCCGGCATGCGTGGTAGCAAATGATCATCGCCCCAGAGTTTTGCAACGGCAGACGTCGAGGGCGTTTCGGTGAGCTTGGCGTTGTTGCCGCAGACAAGATATAAGCCTTTGCCATCCGGCGTCGGCAATATGGCATGCACACCATGGTCGCCTTTCGAATCAATCGCACGCAGCAATTCCACGTGTTCAAATTGATCGTCTCCATCACTATCCGAGATGCGATACACGCCGCTTTGCAGTTTCTGTTCATAGTCATTCACACCAACATAAAGCGCACCGAAGGCGAACAGCATACCGTTGACCGCACGAATGTCAGCTGGCACTTTTTCGACACTTGCAGGATTAAGCGGCTGTCCAGCCGGAGGCGGAGTGAAGCGAAAGAGCCCGCCGTATTGATCGCTGGCGTAGATCCTTCCCTTGTCATCGTTGCAGAGATTGACCCATGACCCTTGCTCGCCACCGGGCACGGAATACAGTAGTTCTACACTGAAATCTTTGGCCGCCTTGATGCGAGCCACTGGTGTCGCGATGTTTTCCTTGATCGCAGGTCCAACAGCTGCTGGGCGACCTTTAGCTTTCGCTCCGTCCGCGTCTTTTGCTCCTTCCTTTGCCGCCTGAGGTTCGGTAACCTGTGCTTTCTTTGCTCGAGACTTCGCTTTCGGAGCCGCTGCCGGGGCATTTTTCCCGAGTTGCTTTGCATCAGACGGAATCGCTGACTGCTCAAAGTCGATCATGCCACCGTCAGGCAACTCTTTAAGCATTACATCTTTGATCTGCACCTGCATCGCCGGGCCACGATGAATCTGAAAGGCAAGAAGTCCTTCTGTCGCGCGGGCTTTTTCATCGTGATCGATCAGGTCGATCGTGACTTCACCATTCAGTTTGTGAACCAAATGATTTCCCTGAGCGATGATGGTGTAATCATTCCAATCAGCGACATCCGCCTGCACCGGCTCACGATTCGCCACGAGCCATCTGGCTCCTTTCGGATCAATAATGACGCTCTGTCCATTCTGCGTGATGATCCCACGAGCCTTCTCTTCATACACCATGGCGTTGTTCGCTGGGGTCGGATGAACGTCGCATTGATAACCTCCGATCGACCACTTGCCAACATCCGGCAGTTCTTTGCTTCGATACTGAATCCCAGTGTTGTTGCCAGTGACTTTGATTTTCGCATGCAATTCGAAGTTCTTCAGACTCCCTTCGCGCCAGATGAGGAATTGATTGTAAGTCAACTGAGCAGGGTCAGTGGTTTTGCAGGTGATACAGCCATTTTCGACTGTCCATAATTCAGGATTGCCGTCCCAGCCCGTCAGATCTTTGCCGTTGAACAACGGACGAAAATCATCTGCCATCGAATGCGATTGAATACCGACAATGCATGTCAGACATGAGATGAACACGGAACACAGAGAGTATTTCACGAATGCGATTCTCTATAGTAAGGGGCGGAAACAAAAATTCAGGGCAGGGAAAACCCATGATCCCGGTGGGATCTGGAGTGTCAGGGACGCGAAATAGCTATTTTCACGAATAACACCGCGATTCTCCCAATTCTTTAAGATTTGGCAAAAGCACATGAGATGCGATTTGGACTTGAATCGTGTGATTCCATACAAGAACATTGAGCACAATCACTGGCTTTCGTTATGTTGATTTTTACATTTTCTAAAGTCAAATGTATCCAGACAACCGATTTTAAATGTTGTGACCTTCGGTCCGGCTTAGAGGCAAGAGTGTAATCAGTATCGATTCACTACCGTTCATTCTGCCGTTGCTAGATATAGACCCTGCAAATACACAGTCAATGTGCCAATGCGGGGTAACGAACGATCCCTCCTGAGTTTTCCTGCCTAAATCTTCATCTCACCTCGAAACGCACAGAGACGCTGGTTCACCAGGCGTCTTTTTGCCCCGCAGAACCATTCTTCAAATTGCGTCACGTTCAGCGAATTTTGAATCGCTCGAAAGTGTTTCGCCGTCTGATGATCACGTTCCCACCGATCAATGAAACAACTGACTCAACCAAAACAAAATGCATTGCTAACCCGTCGCACATACTATTGTGGACTGGTTTGTGCCCTATTGTTTATCCCATTGGCCATCGGCGGCTTCGCAACGAACGGCGAGCCAGATCTGGCATCAATAGGACTTGTGACGGAAACCGTAAAGCAGGAAGAGTTCATAAAATCAGTTCAGGCATTTGGAGAGATTGGCACATACGCTCCGGTAATAATCAAAAACGATTGCCTGTCGCGAGAACGACGCATTCTGGAACTTGCTCCGGAAGGCACATACGTCGAAGCAGATGAAGTTGTTTGCGTCCTTGACGCATCAGATTTGCAGGCAAAGCTTGACTCACAGACAGTCACATTGATTCGAGCCAAGGCAGCGTTGGCAACAGCGAGGATCAAAGAGTCGCTGCAGGGATTTGTAAACTCTCGCCGCTTGAGCACTCATCAATATCGAAACACAATTGCGACCGGTAAATTACAAGCCTATGAACAAGCTGAAGCCGCAACTGAACTCGAACGACTTGCAGGCGACGTCCGACTCAAAGAAGAAATCCTGCATGCGATCGAGGAAGAATGTCATGCGGCTTATAAATTTGCTGCATTGGGTTATCGCAACACGGCATCGTTTATGGCCGTCGATGCGAAACGCAAAAACGCAAAATCAGCATTGGACAGTGCGAACGCCGCGTTGAATCTCGCGAAAGAATTTCAGCAGCCTCGCAAGTTATTTGAATTGCAGTGCGAAGCAGACAACGCTCGAAATGCACTTCGACACGCCGAGTTGCAGAACAAACTGAGTCTGAAAACTGTTCAACTCAGCACGCTGGAAATGCAACGCAGGTTGTCGATCACCCAGAAGCAGGTCGATCAAACGATCGAGGCGATTGAATCATGCACGCTCCGAGCACCCAAAGCCGGTGATGTGATCTATTGCCACAACCGCGATAAAGGGCGAATGATCGCAGTTGGAGAATTCGCATATTACCTTCAGGACTTAATTCGCGTCTCAAACCGATCAAGCCTGATCATTTCGGCGCGCGTCAGTGATCGACAGGCGCACGAACTTCGCGAAAATCAAGCTGTCGTGTTTCGCGTGCAGTCCCAGCCAGACCACGCATTCACAGGCACACTGACTTGGATCGCGGCTATGGCATCGCCAATATCTAAATATCAACCCTATGATCGTTATCAGGAGGTCGAAATCTCCGTCAATCCGGAGCAAGAGGGATTCGGCTCTCTTCCTTTGGGTTCCACTGTAGTTGCGGATATTTTTGTCGATGATCGACTTGATATCATTCAGGTCCCCGTCGAAGCGGTATTCAATCATGACGGAGACTACGCAGTTCTGACGAAGACACAAACAGGATTCGTCGTCCGAAACGTTGAATTGGGTGCCAACAACGACTCAAGTGTCGAAATCCTGAACGGTCTCAATTCCAGTGAGAACGTCGTGACCGGCGACCAGCAAACGTTGAAAAAACTTGCCGCCACAGTGAACAGATAGCTTGTCGGTCGCGACGCGTCAGTTTGCAAGAAGCGTTACTGGCACCGAGTCTGGCTGTCGATCAACTTCCAGAACTTGACGCTGAAATTCGTGTGAGTCGTCTGGTAGTGATTGGCACAACTCTTTTTCAACGCCCACTGCCGGGCTAAGATCGATCATCGTACCATGGCGTTCAAATCAATGAACATGCAGTATGCGGACAACGACACTCACGGGGTGTCCTCAGGCGGTCTGACCAATTTTTAAAACATCACGATTCGTCCCTGCCGAAAGGTCGACCATTCGCGTAAAATTGGCTTTCCTCGCCGCCTTCCGTCCGAGTCCCAAATCAAATGAACGGTCTTTTCATATCTGATCTGCATCTCTTCAGCCAGCGATCCATTGGTCAATGGCACTGGGAGCAGCATCAGAACGCGATCGAAGCTGCGAAGGCCATCGTTCTGGGTGGCGATATGTTTGATATTCGCTGGAGCCAGCAGGGAAGTCTGGACGCGACCATTGAAGCGGCAGCCGATTGGCTCAACACGGCCGTTGCGCTGAATCCGGAAGCGACGTGGGTGTACTTGCTCGGTAATCATGATTGCCATCCACGGATTCAGGAGATGCTGCAGTCACAATGCGATCGACATCGCAATTTCCGCTGGAGCGAAAACACCTGGCGCATCGGAAGCAACGTTTTTCTGCACGGCGATATTCTGGATGGACAACGTCACTTCGGCGGACTTGATGTCTACCGTTCAAAGTTTCATGAAGATCGGGCCAAAGGGCGGCTCGGAAACATGATGTATTCCGCTGTGATACAAACCCGAATTCATGGTCTTATCCCGCGCCTGCGACATCGCCACATGCGGACATGTCAACGGTTGGTCGAATATCTGGAAGGGCAGGGCGAAGGTTTCCTCAACGACGTCAGTGACATCTACTTCGGACACACGCACGTCCCGTTGTCTGCCTACGAATTCGACCGCTTTCGATTCCACAATGTTGGCTCAGGAATTCGCCATCTGCAGTTCTCGCCGGCAAAGTTTGAGGTACCGCAGGATCATGACTGATGAGACCTCGACACCTTCCGTCGATCCGCCTCCGAAAGGAGACTGCTACTCCGCTGGCGAACGCGAATGGATGGAATACGGCCAACAGTTGCGAGCTCGATTCTTCGCACCTGTGTTGCGATTGCTGACAACACTGCGAGTCACATCGGATCATCTCACGATTTTGTCGTTTCTGTTCGGACTTGCATTTGCACCGTTGTGGTACTTTGAGTACTTCTGGTACGGCACGACATCGCTCTGGCTGCATGTGGCACTCGACGGCTTTGATGGGCCATTGGCTCGCTATCAGAACTCCGCCAGTCCGCGTGGCAGTTTTACAGATTCGTTTTGCGATCAAGCAGTCGTATCAACAGTCACGATCATACTGATGGTGGGCTGGCCTGGGCTTTCTGTGGCTGCGGGGGCGATATTCCTGGTCGTGTACACTGGAGTTCTGGCGATTTCGATGGTGCGAAATTCGCTGCAGATCCCGTATACATGGCTACTGCGACCGCGACTGATTTTATTCCTTGTAATTCCAATTCAATTACTAGGAGCACCGCATGCAGTCGCAATTGTCGTCTGGTGCAGCAACGTGGTCCTTGGTATTAAACTGGCGACAGGATTTTACAAGCTGCGCAAGAGACTCGACGGGCCGGAACAACTCTGAGAGTCGCTCGCCAGGTCATGCGGACTCTGTCTGCTTTCGCACGAAGACACCAAACGCATTCCTGCTCACGACAGAAACATTTGTACCAGCATCAATGAACTCACCCAACTGCGACCGACCGGGCACGCGCTCATGAGCCCATCATGATCATGGCGATTATTGAACCTCCAGCAACATTGATACCATGGCGTGAAATACGGCTGAACGAGTCTGCTTCGCGCTGACCAATCCGCCGTTTGGGAAGAAAAGCAGCATCTCCATCGTCAACGAAGATGCCGAACTGGAGAACGACGATTCCAAATACAAACGCACGGGCTTTTGCGTGACGACCGAAAACAAGCAGTGGAACTTTTGCAGGATGTCAAAACCATGCTGAAGATCAACGGCCGCTGTGCGGTGGTCTTCTGTAGGTCCTCCTTGCCGAGGAGGACTTTCGAGCGAAGCTCGAACCCAACGGCGAACGTCCACTCAACGTCGTCGTGTGGCCATTTATTCAACGCCGTGCTGGTCGCAGGTCGCGACGAGTCGCGAAGTCCTTTCCGGCAGAAAGGACCTACTCGTCAACTCTCCGGCACCGGTGGCTCTGCGGCTGACATTGCAGCAATGAGCTCATCAAGTACAGCAGCACCGTCACTTTCTTCGGCTTCCAGTGGCCAATAGGCGTCGTGGGCGTCGACGACGCGCAGGTGGCCTTTGTGAAGATGAGACAACATGCGGATCAACCTGGCGTCACGGTAACGGCACACAGCGTAGCCCGTTTCAAGGTGGATGTTTTCGATCTTCCAGCCCAATGCGCGAAGATTAAGTTCCCTCAATTGCAGCATGCGGCGGGCGGCGGTGGGGACGGGGCCGAAGCGGTCGCGGAGTTCTTCTTCAAGTTCATTGAGCTGGCTGAGTGTATTGGCTTGCGACAGGCGGCGATAAACTTCAATCTTGAGTTTTTGCTCGCTGATGTATTTGTCTGGTATGAAGTTCGAAACCGGCAGCTCGATTTTGCAGTGACGCTGATATCGCAGCGGCTGCTTCTTCAACATTCGCACTGAGTTCTCAAGCAGCTGGCAGTACAATTCGTAGCCAACCGCCGCGATGTTGCCGCTTTGTTCTGTGCCGAGGATATTGCCGGCTCCGCGAATTTCCAAGTCTCGCATCGCGATGCGGAAACCTGCGCCAAGTTCGCTGTATTCTTCGATCGCTTTGAGCCGACGCATCGCCTTGGTTGTCACGACTCGTCCGTCTTCCAGTAGCAGATAGCAATACGCTCGGTGACGATCGCGACCCACGCGGCCTCTAAGCTGATGCATGTCGGCAAGACCGTAGATATCAGCCTGATGAATGAACATCGTGTTGGCGTTCGGGATGTCGAGTCCGCTTTCGATGATCGTCGTGGCCAGCAGGATATCGGCCTTGCCAGCAACGAATTGAATCATGGCCGCTTCCAGCTCGTCTTCATGCATCTGGCCGTGAGCGATCGTCAGACTGGCTTCCGGCACGATGCGTTTCAATCGTTGCGCGATCTGTTCAATATCGTGAACTCGATTATGGACGAAGTACACCTGCCCGCCACGATTGAGTTCCCGAATAATCGCACTGCGGACGAGCCCTTCATCAAAGCGTCCCACTCGCGTTTCAATCGGCATCCGATCGCGAGGCGGAGTCGTTAGGCTGCTGATGTCACGAATGCCTAGCAACGACATGTGCAGTGTTCGCGGAATTGGTGTGGCCGTGAGCGTTAATACATCGACCTCCGCGCGGATATGTTTGAGACGCTCCTTGACCTTCACGCCGAACTTTTGTTCTTCGTCAATGACCAGCAGGCCAAGATTCTTGAAAGTGATGTCTTTGGAAACCAGTCGATGTGTGCCGATGACAACATCGACCGCTCCTTCTTTTAAACGCTCCATGATGCGTTTTTGTTCGGCAGGAGATCGGAAGCGTGATAGCATTTCGACGACAACGGGGAACTCGGCCATGCGCTGGCTGAAGGTGCGAAAATGCTGCTCGGCGAGTACCGTTGTCGGCACAAGGACGGCGACTTGTCGGCCGGCATCCACGGCCTTGAAGACGGCTCGCATGGCGACTTCTGTTTTCCCGAAGCCGACGTCTCCACAGATCAGGCGATCCATGGGTTTAGGTTGTTCCATGTCCTGTTTCAGGTCAGCGATCGCCGCCACCTGATCGACAGTTTCGGTGAATGGAAATGCTTTGTCAAATTCCTGCTGCAGGTGTGAATCTGGCGGACACTGCAATCCCGGCCTCGATGCACGTTCGGCCTGAAGCTTCAAC
>JANOZG010000189.1:0-4064 GCA_031429275.1 Planctomycetota bacterium | reverse complement strand
CTGGACTTTGGCGTTTTCATCGGGGACTTCTTCACCCGTGACCGGGTGACGTTTGGTTGTGTGACCGTCCCAGCGCGTGACGGGATTGCCGTCGGCATCGACAACCGGTTCAATCGAATCCCAGGCCAGCACGGCGTCGCGGCATTCGATGTTCTGAATGCGGCGGATGATCGGCTCGGCAATGGTTTCTTTTCCGAGGGCTCGGATATGCCACTGCAGATAACCAATCCACAAGACAAGGTCGGCAATCGCGGCGGCTCGGGGATTGACTTCGATGCCCAGAAACTGTTCCGGCCCGATCGTGACGCCGAGGGTTTTCTGTTGCTCGCCGAAATCGATCATGGCGCGGGTGACTTCGCCTTCCAGCCTCTTCAGCAGTTCGAGCGTGACATACAGGAAGTTTCCCGAACCTCAAGCCGGGTCGAGAATATGCAAATGACACAGCTTTTCGCGAAAGTCGCGAACCGTTTTGCGAGCGTCCGCCACTTTGTCGGCTTCGTACTGTGCCACGGCGGTGGCGTAGACGTTGTCCCATTCTTCCCGCAGTGGTTCAATGACGGTCGGCATGACCAGCCGTTCAACGTAGGCTCGGGGCGTGTAGTGGGCTCCCAGTTTGTGGCGTTCCACCGGGTCCAGGGCTCGTTCCAGCAATGTGCCGAAGATTGCGGGTTCCACTTCGGCCCAGTTGGATTTGGCCGCTTCGATCAGCAGTTCCAACTGATCACGATTGAGTGGGATCGCTGTGCAATCCGCAAACAGTCCGCCGTTGAATTGCAAAATCTTCTGTCGCAGGATCGGACTGAACCCGCCTTTGTCCATGTTTTGCCAAAGCGCTTCCATCATCGGGCCAAAGCTCTCTGGCGTTTCCCTCAGGCTTTCCAGCAAACCGGCGAACGATCCTTTCGGAATCAGTTCCACATCTTCGGCGAACATCGTGAATAGGCAACGCATCAGGAATTGTGCGACTCGGTGGGCTCGTTCGTCTTTTGACTCCGTGGATGTCGTTTCCAGACTCTTGGCAAGTTTCGCGAGTCGGTCGGCAAGTTCGCGAGTGACCTTTGCCGATTTCTTCGACGGGTCGAGTGAATGCGGGTCTTGCCAGACGGCTTTGAGAAATGCCTGGGTTTCGGGCTTCGTCAGGTGCTGCAACGGAATGCGAGAGGTTTGTGGGTCGGGGAATTGCGAGTAGTTCTTTCCTGAACCGCTGAAATCGGCGTACACGTCGAAGCAATACCCAACATCGCAGACGATCAGAAACGGTGGCCATTCGGGGAGCGCTTCGGCGTAGCGTTTGGCTTGATGATATGCCGAACGCATCGCCTGAGCCCATTGGGAGCTTCCTCGCTGTGCTGTCCCTTTGCGGTGCTTCTGTTGCTTCGTGACGGTGGCAAGGGATTCTGCCAATTCGTTGGCTCTCCGTTCGGCTCCCTGTTTGGACTCCAGGACAAACGCCTTTCGCCGGTATAAATCGACTCGCCCAGCGCTGAACGTGCCATCGCCATTGTTGAAGTTCAACGCCTTTTCAAAGACGTAGTTGTTTTGCGATTCGTCGGCCTGGGTGGGTTCTGGTTCTGGCAGTTCGAGCAACTGGCAGAGTTCTTTCAGGAACGACTGGCTGTTCGCCATTTCCGCCCCGCCGCTGCGTTGCCATCGGGTGATGAATTGTTCGTGGTTCATTTGGGTTTCGGGCTTTGCGGCTGACTTGCGATTGTTTGCTGGAATCTTTGAGTCCTGAGGGTATGGTGATTGCCCCTCGTGTGCAATCAATCAGCCGCGCGGCGCTGGGTTCCGGATAGACGTGGCATCTGAATGTCTGGGACAAAATCAACTGCGGAAACAGTTCAGGAAAACCGCTGGTCGATCGGGGTAATCCGTCCAAGCCCATCCGCAGTCTTCGTCGTCAACCGACCGCAGAATTCCGGAATCAATTCATTCTGAACTCAAATCTTTGTTTTACTCAGTCGAAACAAATTTCCCAGCAACTGGCAGGATCATGGCAATTTCAGCAAGTTGAGATTGGAGTTCCTCGGCTTCATTTGTCTGACGAATGCCAGCATTCAATCCGGGAATCTCTACATGTGCAGCATCCCATCCCTCGGGCGTATCTGGACGTGGTTCGACGATAATTCCAGCCTTTCGCAAATCTGAAACACGAAGCGAGGCCACGTAATAGCCCTTCGGGGCTTTTCCCTTGGCAACTTCGTTCAGAGACCGAAATCTCTCGCGATAAAGCGAGATTCCCGAATGTTCGTCACGGCGTGGCGCGAAGGCTTCCCCGTAAACGACTCCATTGACGTACCAGTCCTTTGAAACAGGAATCCGCCGGTACAGTATTTCATCATCATCAATCGGGGTCGGCTCGCTTGCCATGCCGAGATCCCATCATTGAAGACGAACACGACGGACGACTTTGTGACCGCTCATTTCTATGACTTCGGTTTTGCCATCGTCCCAAAAATGCAGCTTTTCGGAATATGAACCGCTTCGACGTTCAAAGATAATGCCGCCGCCAGCATCCGATACAACGCGGTGTGGCGCAGGAACATCTTCGTCCTGAAACTTTTTTGCAAACGCTATCGCTTTTGCCACCACATTAGGTGCAGGAGGTTCACAGTCCTCGTCATCGAAAATTTCGGGATCGGTCCACCATCCAACCAGCGTGTCGAGAGCTTGTTGCCATTGACGACCAAACTTCCGGGTCGCAGGACTGGCAAGATCACTCGTAGTAGAACTTACTGGATTACCGCGAGGCGTGATTTCTGTATTTTGTTCATATTCAGCGAGTTGGAGCATTTCTTAGTTTCCATTCCAAATTTGCTGTACTGTTCATCAAGTGAGAAAAAGAACTCACAACTGTACGGCGTCCCAGATCAACACCGGACATCACGCGAGACAAGGCATCTGGCCCCTCAGGTAATGGCCCACGTGCTGTTAAATTGAGCTGAATGTGTGAGGTGTCATCATTTTCTGTGTCCTTCGCATGTTGCCAATGAATATGTAGGCGACCGCGTCTGTCAGGGATCACAAAATGCCATTCACCCGAAAAACTCTCAGCTTCGATTAAACCTTCGATTGAGGGCATTCCATTTAATGGACGAAAGAACCCCCAGTCTGCCGGCGTCTTCCAAACATTCTGCGCGATTTTGTTGACGTATGTTGTTTCCCATTGGTCGAATTCAACTGGCCCAAGTTTATGGTGACCCAGAAAATCGATGAATTGGCTAAGGAGTTCTTCGAATTCTTTTCTGACTTGCTCGAATCTCGGATATTTGTCGCCACCTTCACCAAGCCAGTTTAGGTGGAATCGGCCATTTTGAAGTTGAATCATTCTGTTGCCGACGGCATTCCGGATTCGCAGACGCGCCGTCGGATCTTGCGTAATTTGGAACCGCAAAGCCTTTCCCCATTGTGCTTCCGGCGTGAAATTTTCTTCTTGACGAGGTAGGGGTGGCATATCCGATACATTTGGCCAAACATCCGCCCCTATCATCTGCCAAAACGCGCCAAGGTAGGCGTTCGTGAATCCAGCAAGCGGCTTGAATTGTACCCCGAAAACGGTCTCGACAACGGGTGGATTGTCGTAGTCGGGCAGTTCAATTTGTTCGGCAGTTTCATTCATTTTTAAATACGAAAGGGGAGTGAAACGCATTTGTGGAAGAGTGTAAAAGGAATCGTCAATTTAGGCGAGACACATTGATAGTACGCCAGAGATACCAGAAAACCTGGCGATTCTTTTCTATTCTGTGTTTCAGTATGCGATCCCTGCGCTAGTCCATTCTGGCCGAATGATAAATGGTACTCATCGCATCCTAGTACGCTACAACGAGGGCTTCAATCAACTAGTGGCGAGTGTCTCACCCATTTTGTTCAACAGACCGAATCGTGGTCTGAAGGGTTACTGGTCACTTCGCCCTGAACGGTTCGCAGGATCTTCCGCCGCGCAGCGACACTCAGTTTTGGCCACGCATCAATAACGGTCTGCAGATCGTCCAAGCCTTGCCGTTTCAATTGCCCCTGCGAATCAATTCCAGGTTCAAGTGCCCCTGCCTGTGCCCTTGGGATCT
>JANOZG010000188.1:0-2685 GCA_031429275.1 Planctomycetota bacterium | reverse complement strand
TGCGCTCCACAATCCAAGCGTCACTGGTTTCTACACCGGTTGCCGCTAATTGAGCAACCAAATCAGCATTGGTGACGCGCTGGGGTGGCATCCTCCGCTTATGGAGAACGTTGGGGACGTCATTGGCTCGACGTCGCTCGCTACGCAGACACAGCGGGCGATGGCGCTGACTATCCGGTGCGTGAAGCAGGGAAGTATCGCAACTGGGTGATCAACGCATTTAACAAGGATCAACCTTTCGACGAATTCATTCGCGAACAGATTGCTGGTGATATTCTTGCTCTCAGTGGCCCGCCCGAAAAATATGCCGATCGAGTGACCGCAACGGGCTTTCTGGCGATCGGCAAACGCTATGGGTACAAGGACGCTCCCGACTATCAGTATCTTGACTTTGGGGATGCGATTGACTCAGTCGGTCGCTCTTTGCTGGGACTTTCGTTGGGCTGTGCCAGATGCCACGACCACAAGTATGATCCGATTTCCGCTGCTGACTACTATGCATTCTATGGCATTATGGAAAGCACGCAGTGGGCGTTTCCCGGCGGCGAAGAACAGAAGCGGCCATCTCATTTCCCGGCTCTCGTGCCTCCCGATGAAGTCGCAAGACTGGAGAAAGCGAAGGCTGAAAAACTTGCTCAACTGGACCATGAAATTGCTGACCGTAAACGCCAGCGGTCGGAACTGGATCCAGACTTGCTGGCTGGCGGAGTGGACCTTGATTTCGAAGCTCAGCAGTCTGGAAAGCCACCAGGCAAACCATGGTTTAGCGCCGGTCCAATCGAGGTCCTTGCCGAAGCTCAAAGTCCGTTCCACCATATCTATCCTCGGGGCAAATTGGGCATTCGGATTGGAAGCGGGCTACCCAACGACGGGCTGCGATACGTCTTCGAAAACGGCCTGCGGGCGACGCCTGACAGGCTGATGCACTTTACGATCGACTTCCGGTCCGCTGAGGAATCGAAGGAGCCGGGGGCGTTTCGGTTTTATCTTGGTCGAGGTGTTGTCGAATCACTGGCCGTTGAATGCAGCGCGACAGCGACGGAATTTGCCATTCGCAATGGACCCGAGTGGGAGGTTATTTCGCAGCTCAAGCCCGGCACCTGGAATACGCTTCGACTGACGATTGACCCAACCGCCAGGACGTATTCCGGCATCGTTGGCACACAGGAAGACCTCACCGAGTTTCATAAGAAGCAGACGGGGCCGAACTGGGATGGTGTGATCGACTGCTTTATTTGTGACGGGATCGGACATGTCGCTGGATCAGCCTGTGCACGAGATCTCGATAATCTCGGGCTTCGCGAAACAGCGTTTGGTGCCCCAGGTTCCGGGCCGGTCGCTCCCCGAACCATCGAACCTGATGCTCAGCAAAAGATGGCGATGCTGGATGGCGACATCAAGTCACTGACGGAACGCCGACAAACGATCGCAATTGAGCTTCTTTACCCGGTCGCTTATGGCGTCGCTGAGGGATCACCCACAAATAGTCGAGTGCAATTGCGTGGCGAGCCAGATCGGTTGAGTGACGAGATCCCTCGCAGGAATCTTGAACTGCTCGGCGGGGAACAGGTTCCTGCTGGGGCCGGCAGCGGTCGACTTGAAATGGCAAACTGGATCACTCGCCCCACGAATCCGCTCACGGCGCGCGTCTTTGTGAACCGCGTCTGGAAATGGCATTTTGGAGAGGGACTGGTTGCATCGCCCAGCGACTTTGGCTCGCGTGGCGAACGACCGACGCATCCGGAGTTACTCGATTGGCTGGCCGGTGAGTTCATCGCCTCAGGCTGGTCGGTGAAGTCGCTGCATCGGCTGATGATGAACTCGCGAACCTATCAACTGGCGAGCGTGGACAACGCAGCGAACCTTTTGGCCGATCCTGGCAATCGTTGGCATTGGCGCTATTCGCGACGCACTCTGGATGCTGAGTCCCTGCGAGACGCAATGCTGGTCGTCAGCGGTCGATTGGATCGAAACGTCCCCGAAACTCATCCGTTTCCTGCGGTCGATACCTGGGGATTCACGATCCATAACCCGTTTCATGCCGTTTACGATTCTAACCATCGCAGTGTCTATTTGATGGTGCAGAGAAACCGGCGTCATCCGTACCTGGCTCTATTTGACGCTGCAGATCCCAACCAGAGCATCGCGGCTCGTCAACCAACCACAACTCCCACACAGGCGTTGTTCTTGATGAATTCGCCTTTCGTTCATGAAGTGTCCGAGGGCTTCGCGCGGCGTGTCGTATCCGTACCAGGTGATGAGCAGGCTAAAACACGCTGGGCCTTTGAAACCGCTCACGGTCAAGTCCCGGAAGATGCCGTGGTCCGTGATGCGATCGCGTTTGTGTCGGCCTATCGAGAGAAGCTGGCGAGTCAGAATTCGACAGGCGAGCACGACATCGCCGCATGGGCAGCTCTGGCGCGAGTTCTGGTGACGAGCAATGCGTTTTTGTATGTCGATTAGTATTCAGCGAAGTTGATCAACGTGTCTTCGGCCCAACGGGCAACGCTGTGAAGCACTTTCATTCGAGGAATAACTGAGTTTTCGGCCCAAGGGGCCATTCGTTTGCCTAGCCCGGGCCATCGGCCCGGGAAGAGTCACCACCATTGAGGCTAAGGCCTGAAGGGCCGATCGTTTGCCGTGAATGCAAACGGTCGGCCCGTTGGGCCTTTGGAAACGTTGGGG
>JANOZG010000187.1:0-3704 GCA_031429275.1 Planctomycetota bacterium | reverse complement strand
CGCGGCCATCGGTGCGGCCAGCGCGGCGGACAAGGTCAGCGCGACGAAAAGGCTCTTGCGGGTGAACATGGGGTCGGTCCTTGGCGTGAGGGTGATGGGCAAGCAGCCCGGCCGAAGCAGGGCAGGTCGCAAAGCGAGGCCTGGCGCAGGCCGACAAGCCGGCTTCTCCAGCCGGTCGACTTGCCCAGCGCCGGGGCCCGATTCTGAAGCACGATCCCGGTCCACCGTCTCGGGGTTGACCGCCGCTTCGGCGCGGGTGCCAATGGCTCGAACAGACCCGGCGTGTGCGTCGCGCCATCGAACGCGAGGCGCGTCGAGCGCATAAGCAAACACGCTTTGCTTCGTTGGCGTGAACGGTGGTGCTGCCTATCGTGGCCGCCAACCTGCACCACACCGCCACCCCATGTACATCGTCACCATTTCCGGCAGTGCTATCAGATTCCAAAGTGATCGTATCGTAATGCACGATCTCGATATGATCGGCTTTTGGTGTCACAACCTGGATTCCAACCAAGGCGGCAATTCCCAGGAGGCTGGTTCCAGTAGACTTTAACTTCATGTTTGGAGCACAAAGTTTCGAGCTTAACATTATTGCCGCCAGAATAATGCCGCAGGTGTGAACCACAAGGCAGTAAGGACAATAGTGCTGCAGAACAAAAATCTGGAGTCCAATAAACCAAAGTGCTGCCAAGCCTGCACTCACACTGCCTAAGGTCATGCCACCCCAAACCATCTGTCGGAGACGAATCGGACCTGGCACGCGAGCGAAGGCCAGGAGCGCGATCAAAGTCGCGTACAAACCCGCCGCTGGCACACTGACCGGAATTCCAAAAACTTTGGACCAATGGCTGGTCAGAACATGTCCGCAATCGATTAAATCGCCACCGCTACAGCCAAAAACCTGGCCCATGCTGAAGGCGGTGTACGCGAGATATACGGAGATCGAAAACCCGGCAACACAGAGAAACCGCAAAGTCCATACGAATCGTGACCCCGGAAAGCTTGCGTCCGGACATGACTCTGCTGCAGTAGCATCACATGCCACAGGAGTAAAAGGATCGAACGGTCCTGACGGCAGTCCCTCTGACGTACCAGACGCAACATTGGACGTCCCCACGTCCGAAGTGTCGGAAGACGGATGCATTTGACAGTTCCTGATACGATGAAACCAATACCATTCTGGCCTGTGCGATTGAGCAGGTAATTTGCTGTGTGGTGGTTTAAGACATCAGCCCAAACGGAACACAAGAGCCACGCCACGACTCCCCAGTCTGGCGATGAGGTGAACATATCCTGGTAATGGAAGCGACCTCACTTTAAAATCCTAACACCAAACGAGTTGTTGCCAAATATCTTTTTTCAGCGCGGTACGTTTTCCCAAATTCCCTTCACAGGATCTCAGTGCATTTTTGTATTTCTCAGCATACAAGAATCAACCAAACGAATCGTCGATACTCGCAAAGACACCCGAACGCCGGAACTTCGCAGGAACGGTCTCGACACGAAATTGATTTTTTCCTGCTTTTTTTCAGGTAACTAACAAGAATTGTGAGTTTCGAATCAGACATTGAGTGCTGTTGATTGTGCTTCTGAACGCTCTCAGCAGTAGGATCAACGCACTCAGACTTTCTCCTGAAATAGAAAAACCCACAGTATGAATTCTATCCACGAGCACACTTCTGAAATTCGGGTTCGCTACAGCGAAACAGACGCGATGGGGTTTCTGCATCATTCGAACTACCTGACCTACTTTGAAATCGGACGCACTGAGCTTTTTCGAGCTCAGGGCGGGAGCTATCGTCGAATGGAAGAGTTGGGCCTCTATTTTGTTGTCGCCAAAATTGACGTGCGGTTTCGTCGCCCGGCGCGGTATGACGACGTACTGACGCTCAAAACTGAGATTTCTCGTGTCACTCCTGCGAAGCTGGAGCATCACTATACTCTGATGCGAGAAACAGAGGTTTTGGCTGAAGCAAACTCGGTAATTGCCTGCGTAGACCGGGCAGGCGTGGTTCAACGAATTCCCGATGATCTAGTGAAAATGACAACTTTATTGGATGAAGCGTGAAAAATTGGGCAGGTTGTTTGACAAATTCCGGTCAGGTAAGATAGGTTGACGCTTTGGTAAAAGGGCCTTCCGGAACCTTGACGCGTGTCTGAGGGAGAACTGCGGGGCCGCTGCACACAAGAGTGTGTGGCAATGGATCGATTTGAGAAGGATAGAAGAATGCGACATTTGAGTGTATTGGTTGCTTTGGCGGCAATGATGTTGACCAATTCAGCGGAAGCTGGCCGTAGCAACTGCTGTAAGCCAGCACGTTGTAAGGTAGAACACTGCCGTCCGGTGCGTGTAAAGCATAATTGCTGTGCACCAGCTCAGACATGCTGCGCACCAGCGCCAAGCTGTGGCTCATGCAACACATGCAGCGCTCCAGCACCATGCTGTGGCACATGCAGCCCATGCAGCGCTCCAGCGTCAAGCTGTGGCTCATGTGGCAGCAGCACTGGCTGTGCTTCCGGCGGATGTGGCGTAGCTGCTCCAGCAGCACCAGCTGCTCCAGCTCCAGCAGTAGAAAACGCTCCAGCACCTCCAGCTGAAGCAGCTCCAGCAGCACCAGCGGCAGCTCCAGCTGCTTAATTACAGCAAACTGGCCGATGGAATACTGCATCAGACTTGTCCTCGCGGCAGACTTCTTTGCAGTTCCTGAACTCACGACAGCGGCAGCAATGCCGCTGTCTTCGTTTTCGGAGTTCGGTTCAGGCGAAAATGACACGTGTGTAGTCCTCGCACATGGAAACTTCGGTCGGCGAGGTTATGCTAGCCGCCCACAAACAAGATCCTTGTGCCGTCTGAACCGACTTACGCACTAAGTTCACCACTAAATGAGTTCATTTTCATTCCACCTTGACGCCACAGATCCCGGAACTGCCGCGCGAGCCGGTAGGTGGCAAACGCCCCACGGTGTTGTAAATACACCCGTATTTATGCCGGTCGGCACGTTGGGGACCGTGAAAGGTCTGCTGCCCGCTCAACTGCGTGAAGCCGGTGCGCAGATGGTACTGTCGAATACATATCACCTGGCGTTGCGACCGGGTTCGGAAATCGTCGCTGAGATGGGCGGCTTGCATCGCTTTATGGACTGGGATGGTCCGATCCTGACCGACAGTGGAGGCTTTCAGGTCTTCAGTCTCGCAAAGATGCGGAAGATCGACGACGACAAGGTTGTGTTTCGATCTCACATCGACGGCAATCTCCTGGAACTCAGCCCGGAACGTGCTGTAGTGATTCAGGAACAGCTTGGTGCCGACTGCATTATGTGCCTCGACGAATGCCCCCCCTCAGGTGAATCGATCGACAAGATTCGTAACGCCGTGGATCGCACAACAGCGTGGGCTCGACGATGCCGCGACGCTCAGCGGCGAACCGATCAGGCCTTGTTTGGGATCGTTCAGGGCGGAGTTCATCCATCAATGCGGCAGCGGTCTGCTGAAAGCCTGCTGCCCATTGATTTTCCCGGCTATGCGGTGGGTGGCCTGAGTGTTGGTGAACCGCCACAGGTGATGTATCAGATTCTGGACAGCACGGTGCCGATGCTCCCTGAAAACAAGCCGCGATACCTGATGGGCGTCGGTCGTCCGGAAGACATCATCGAAGCCGTATGTCGTGGCATCGACATGTTCGATTGCGTTATGCCGACGCGAAA
>JANOZG010000186.1:0-3410 GCA_031429275.1 Planctomycetota bacterium | reverse complement strand
TCGAGCAATGCGACAAAATCAAAACTCATCATCCATGCGCGCAGCGACCATAACCAACTGTTGATCAGGGCAACTCAATCGTGCGATTTAGATTGAGGCATTCGGCAAGCAATAAGGCACAAGGCCAAATACGCGAACGTTGAACTTGTCATGAGATCGACCTCCTGTCGAGAGGGGCATCCTTACCGAGACGGGGTGCAGAATAAACTGCATCCGAGTTGTGTCAATGAACCGAACTCAGAGTCACTCAAACCGTGCCCTGACAATGGTTTGCGGTGCTAACCGCCAGAAACTCGTCAGGACGCCGACTGAACAACAACCGCAATATAGTGGGCCTTTTGAAACTGTCAACACTAAATGTGGTATGTCTGCAACATCGTCACAGAAGCCGCTTTTCGTGCAGCTATTTCGAAAAAAATCAAAACTTACTTCAGCCGCCTGACAAATGGACGAAGAAAAAATTGACGCTTTGTGCCAACAAAATCGCCCCGCAAGTTCAAGAATTTAGAGTGCGAAGTTTGCGTAAAATAGTCCGCCGAAGATTTTGCGAATGCACTCATCAAGCATTACAACCAAACAAGATTTCCCGATGTGGCAAATCCGAAAATTCGCTTCAACATCATGTCGGATTCTGCCGGGAGTCCGAACTGTTATGGCATGGCAGCGTCTGGGGTGCCGATAGATTTTTAGCGTCGGACGTAATGAAGCCTGCGCGAAGATGTCCTTTGATGCCGGTCATGCGACTGCCGAAGGTCGAAACAGGAGCCCGCTGCCATGCGATTCAAGATTATTTTGTCGGCAGTTCTGTTCGCAGCTTCAACTGCGACTTGCCACGGTCAATCCCAGGGCTGGCACAGTGCTTTTGAGCAAGCTCGCACCGCTGCGGAACCGAACGCGCAACCAATTCTGATTCACTTTCATGCATGGTATTGCGGACCATGTCAGCGTATGGATCGAGACGTATTCGCAGATCCGCAGGTGCAGCAAGCACTGACAGACGGCATCGCGTCTGTGAAAGTGGACGTGACACACGAGCCAGTACTTTCATCTGGATGCGGCGCGACTTCAGTTCCGCGTTATGTGGTGTTGTTTCCCGATGGGTCAATTGAAACAGTACACGTGGGCTTTTCTCAAAAGCAGCAGTACCTGAATCTGTTGCGAGACGTTGCGGACCGTGGAAAAAAAATGGCGGTGCCCAAGCCGTCAGATCCCCAAGCGCCCGCTTCAATCGTGTCAAATGAACCGTCACAGGCGGTTCCGTCCACCGCAAAGGACTCAAGCGCGGAAATTCAACCGGCCATTGTGGTCTCAGAAGCGTCCGAACCTTCAATTGACCCACCACTCATTGGTCTGGAAGGTTTTTGTCCCGTCCTGCTTCACGAGAAGCGAGAATGGGTGGCAGGAAATGATGCGATCACGGCAGATTATCGTGGCGTCCGTTACGTCTTTTCGTCAGCGGCCAGCCGTGAAGTTTTCCTCAAGAATCCTTCAACTTATGCACCTCAAGACCTTGGATGTGACGCCGTTGTGTTGACGGACACACAAAGAGCGATCACTGGAAGCATTCGATTTGGTGCATTCTTCGATCAAAAGCTCTATCTTTTCCAGTCACCGGAAAATCGAGATCAGTTCAAGCAAAACCCGTTGAAATTTGTACGAATTCGAAGCGCGCTGCGCGTGGATCAGATTGAAGGAAGCAAGTTTCAGTAAAAATGTTGCATAATCAGCCATAGAGTACAATTGACACGGACCAGGATTCCATCAATACTAGTGCACCCGGACCAGCTATCTTCGCTGGTATGTACGTCTCCAGGTCTGGAGGCAAGGGTGGTGAAGTATCAAACATGATGCTTCGAATTGTAACGTGTCTTCTTGATGCTTTACTTATTGCTCAGTGGAATTGCCTTAACTGGCTTTCATTCGCGGTCTGAGCTTTCCGGTTAGATGTGTGCCCATGAATTTGGGACGCAATAAAAAAAACCGTTTCCGGAAAGTTTTGGCAGTAAGTAGCTCTTTTCGCTCCTCGACATAGATTTACATTCGTTATCAAGGCTCCTGAATTCACGGATTGATTTCGGTAATTCATTTGCTGTTCAAATTGAACCGCAAATGGATGAGTGCAAGATATGCGTCTAAGTTTGCTCGAGGTCCGGGCCGGATGGGTTGCCATTCTGGCTGAGGATTTGTTCATCACATGCAGGTGTGATCTTTTTCGTGTCCTCCATTAGGACGCAAAGCTCTATATTTCGCGTGGCATATCCGATTTTTTTGCGGCATGCACAGTGCATTCCGCCAGACTTTAAGACGCGGCGATTGTTCGTCAATGTAAGTCTGCCAATGTCGGAAAAGCCCATTGATCGAGGTCTGTGACGAATTCTTCGTCCTCTCCCTCCCTTAACAGGTCCAGTCAGGTTTCTATTTATGCCGACAAGCAGTTCCGATTCAGAAGGAACCACGCAGCGAACGCCTCGTCGTCGCTCCACCCCTCGCAGTGCAACCTCTCCGCCTGCCCCCCGAACACGCAAGAAAACAAGCGATGACGCAGCCGAATCTTCGCCACCTTTGGTTGATGACGACTTCGGTTCCGGCGTGTCAGAAGAGCGAGCAGCTCGGGAAGCTAAACCCGCGCGACGCGTCAAGGCAACAAGTGTTGACGCTGATGCTTCAAGTGAAGCGGTTGAAGAGCCGAAGCGTGAACGCCGGCCTCGTCGCGAACCACGAGCCAAACCAGTTGCAGCGGTGGAAGCAGAAGAATCAAAGCCAAATCTGCTTGACCGATCATCACGCGGCGAAAGAACATCGAATCGTCTGGAACGGCAGATCGCTGACGTTGAATCTCAAACAGGAATGCGATATTTCAGCACGGACGAACTTGATTTCGGTGATGACGATGATGCTCCAGCGTCATCACCACGTCGTGGTCGATCTCGATTAGATTCGAATTCAGACCGCGAACCCGATGTTCGCAGCTCAGGAGATCCCCGCAGCTCCAGAGACGTACGAGACGATTTTGACGCCGACATCAACTCAGACGATCGCCCAATCGAAGACGGTGATTTTGTCGGAGAAGGTATCGACGGTCCCCGCCGCACAGAGGGCAGTTTCGATGGGGATGGAGCAGATCGCAGGCCGCGTCGCCGTCGCCGTCGTCGTCGTCGACCGGATAACGCAGGTTCCACCGACAGTGGTGATAATCGAGGAGCTGACCCGAATCGAAACTTCGACGCCAACCGTGGCGGCGATTCACCTCGTGGCGGCGATTCACCTCGTGGCGGCGATTCACCTCGTGGCGGCGATTCACCTCGTGGCGGCGATTCACCTCGTGGCAGCGATTCACCTCGTGGCGGCGATTCACCTCGTGGCGGCGATTCACCTCGTGGCGGCGATTCACCTCGTGGCGGCGATTCACC
>JANOZG010000185.1:0-2307 GCA_031429275.1 Planctomycetota bacterium | reverse complement strand
CAACTCCATCGTCATGGTTGATGGCGAATGGGACTTGAACGCCGGACAGCAGGGACGCATTCGTATCAAAGGCAACCAGCATATGGTGGGCATGGCGTTCGACACGTCTGCTATCGCCGGAAAACGGGTGAAGAAAGCAACGCTGGTCTGCGTGAAGGGCGAACAGGAGATTTCCGGAGTCAGCATTTCCACCATCGCCACGCCTTGGGACGAAAATCGCTCGAACGGTCTGACGGCGGGGATCGATGGCGTTGATGGCTGGGGTTACGAGGGAGCCCGGTTTCCGGCGGTCTGCGGCGGTAACGGATTTTCGCTGGTTCAGCAGACGACGTCTGAAATCTACGATGAAAAATATCACTGGAATGTTCCGCCCGACATGATTCATGCCATGGCGACTGGCGTCGCACATGGCCTGGCGATTCATGAACACGACTCGGACACGGGACGCAATCCGACAATCTTTTCGCGCGAGCAATCCGGGAACAAGCCGTCTCTGATTGTTGAGCTTGATCATCAACCAGAAGCCAAACCTGAAACTGCGGCCGAGTTGCATGTGGACTCAGCGGACAGCAATTCAGCGCGACTGATGCTGACATCGCCGATGCATGGGTTTGCCTATGAAGTCAGCGTTGATGGCCAACTGCTCGGTCGACACAACATCCCGCTTGTGATCAATGGTCAAAAGCAAGCGATTCACCTGCGAGACCTCGCTTCATCGATTGCCGCAGATCAACCGTATGAAGTGAAGGTCGTCACGCTTAATCGTATTGGTCAGCGTTCAATGCCAGCGGTTCTTCGCAGCGTCATTCTGAAGTCGAGTTCAATCATTAAACCGGCAATATCTTTTGCACCACCGCATTCGTCACAAATCGCAAGCCTCAGCGTGATTCCGATCACAGACAAGTATGACGCTCAAGGCACAGCAGTCGGTGACCTGCCGCCAGATTACCGGACTCACAACTCAGTTTTCGATGGTCATCGAGTTCGCCTCACAGCTGCTGCCGGAGAAGTCGTCGGATTTCAGTTGCTGTTGCGAAGTCAGCAGGGCACACGCGACGAAAAAGTGTCGGTGAGCGTTCAACTGGATGAAGTGAAACCTCGAATCGACTTGCATCAAGCCGTGTACGTTCCGACAATGGCCGAAGCCGGAGGACGCCTGATTCCCGATCCGCTGCTGCCGATGCCGGATTTGATTTTGCTTGCCGCTGATACGGATCGCAGCATCATTGCCGATGTTTATCTTCCGTTTGACGCTGCTCCGGGCGTTCTCAAGGGCAGGATCACGATCAGCGATGGTCGCGTGGTGCCGCTGGAGATCATAGTCCTACCGTTCGCATTGCCTCGTCAGGCGACGTTCTTCTGCGAGATGAATGGTTACGGTTTGCCAGATCACGTCGACGAATACTATGCCCTGCAGCAGATCGCCTACGACCATCGAGTCCACTCAAACATCCTGCATTACTCGCACAACACGGCAGCTCCGGGATCAAGGAAGAGCAATCTTGACATGCGTCTTCGTTCCGGGCGGCGGATGGACAACAAGAAATACGACAACATGGAACCGGGTGCGACAAGAGGTTACTGGGACGATTTTGCGGAGGCCTTTGGGCCGCACATCGATGGCTCACTTTTCAAAGACGGACATCGCGGACCGATTGCGGTGCCGGGCTTCTATCTGACGTTTCATGAAAGCTGGCCGTTGAATTGTCGACAGTACTTCAACGGCAATCCGGACGCGTATCAATCGTTTGTTGATCGGCCTGAGTATGCTGCGACGTACGTCAATATTTTGCAGGATTTCGCTCGACTTGCCGAATCCAAAGGATGGAAGCAAACCGGCTTTCAGGTGTACTTCAACAACAAAGGATCTCTCAACGAAAAGACTAAGGCACCGTGGATACTGGATGAACCATCTGGCTTTTGGGATTACCGAGCTCTGCAGTTTTATGGGGAGCTGACCGACCGTGGCCGTGAAGTCGCGCCGAGCGTTCAGATCAACTATCGTATCGACATTTCACGCCCTGAGTATTGTCGAAGCCAGTTGGATGGACGTGACGATCTGTGGATTGTGTCGTCGTGGGCTTTCCAGAATTATCGTCGTCTGGTCACCGACCGTATGCAGAGTGACGGCCTGAAAACGTGGGTTTACGGGACATCCAATCACGTTCATGAGACGAACCGCAACATTCAGGCCTGGGCGCTGGATGCATGGCAGGATGGAGCAACCGGCATTGTTCCCTGGCAAACGGTCGATAAATCAGGGAGTGCATTAAAGGAAGCGGATCAGCTCGGCTTGTTCATCTTCGA
>JANOZG010000184.1:0-4339 GCA_031429275.1 Planctomycetota bacterium | reverse complement strand
GTTGCTCCCGGATCGCCGATGAGTGCTTTTGAATTCAGAGATCCGTATCCATGTTCCGTCAGAAACTTTGCCAGGTCGTGCTGGCCGTTCTCCAGTCGAAGATCATCCGGGTTGGATCAACTCCATAGAAGGACACGTCATCGATTCTTGGAGCGACGGTGATAATATCAATACTGTCACGACTTTCGGCAATTTCCAGTGCCATTGCGATCGCTGCTGTCGATGCGTCAGAATAGTCAGTCGGCACCACCACGCGTTTTCGTGGAATCCAGGTGTTGTTGTGCGGAGAGGATGTTTTTTTTGTAGTTCGAAGAAGAACAAGAACTGAGCAATGACAATGTCGAATGACGCGTTCGGCAACCGAGCCCAGCATCAGCCTCGCCACACCGTGGCGGCCATGTGACGGCATGACGATCAATTTGCATCCCATTTCTTCAGCAACTTCGCAGACGTTCGTGCCCGGATCTCCTTTCCTGGCCACAAGATTGACATCGCCCAGATTGTTCTCGTTCACCCATTTCCGCATTCCATTCAGCAATCGCTGTTCGTTGTAGTTCGGTAACCCATACTTGACATGGGCACTTGCGAAGCAACTTCATGGCTGTGCTTCCGTACAAAACTCGATCGACAACTCCTTCATGTCGGGTCCCGATGACGACCAGATCATGATGATGTTTCAGTACTTCCTGAATCAGCTTCAGCCAGCTTTTCCCCATGAGAACGCGTGCTTCCGCAGAAATGCCTCGTTGAGCTGCACGTTGCACCAGCAGACTCAACAGAGCATGTGCTTCGTCGAAAACATTTGAAGCATTGGCTTTGGCGTCATGGATCAATCGTCGTGTTGTATCCCCGGCATCCAATACGGCGACGAATGCAATCGCCGCTTTCGTCCTTTCAGCAACCTCGAGGGCACGTTCGACGGCCTCCAGATTCGCAGGACTAAGGTTTCCCGACAGCGAGTCACCGCTCGTCCCGAGATCGATACCGACGAGAATATTACGAAAGTAATTCATTGGGAATTCCTCACAAAGTCAGGTGCGGAAAAATTTACAAGCATTTCCATGTAATTCGCCCGATCGTACGCTGAGCGATACGCCGCAAATGCTGCCTTTCATTTGACGTACGGATTCGTATTCGCGTTCATCGAGCCACGTCCGCAGCCCAGAGATCAGTTCTGAAACAACCACGGGCCCCTTTTTGTACAGCACACCGGCAATCATGGTGACATCTGCTCCGACCAGCAGCAATTCTGCGATATCGCTCATTGTATCCGGCAATTTGCACGTCCCATGCCGAGGTGGAGATTTTAGCAAGATTAAACAGTTGAAATCCCGAGGCTTACAGATGTGTTGAGCCATCATGTCGGCAACGACTCCGACTGAATTCACTTTGCGGATTCTGGCCGGCTGCCACAGGATATACTTAACGCGGGCTGAAATGAGGTGAGCGGGGGACGTGAGTCTCCTGAATCTTCGTGAGGCCAACAATCAGGAGAAGCACATCCTGCGTTCGCCGAAACCACACCTCAATTTCGACCGTTCACAGGATAACGAAGAAATAGACCTCGCTGTCGATATCGCGGTCCACAGCAGCGGACTATTCGAAAACTTGTCGCCCGCCAGATAGTGGTTGAGCGGATCGGGCACAAGCTTGTGCGAATTGTGCACAGTTTCGAAGATCTGCACATATTTCAGACGGAGGACGACTTCATGTCACCTTCCCCTTGTCGATCCCGCCGGGCACAGGGATTACATCAGGTTCGCTGCTCTCCACAGGTGATGCTGGCACGTGTGGTGGCTTTCTGCTGCTGACGCCAAACACCAGAAGCTCTCGATGCAGCAGTCGCAGCAGCGTTTGAAGAAATGCGATGACCATGGGGCCGACGAATACGCCGGTTGGTCCCAAAGCCTGAATGCCACCAAGGACTCCGATCAATGCTGCAAGCGGATGCATCGACGAACGATCATGCAGTACCCAGGGTTTAATCACATTGTCAATTGTTGAAATAACGCCAGCACCGTAAATCATCAGCACTATGCCTGCCGTCGGTCGGTCGTCTATGAAAATCAGCCACAGGCTGGCGGGCAGCCAAACCATCGCTGCACCCACAAACGGAAGCATGGCAGTGAGCGCCGTGATCGCCGTCAGCAAAAAGACGGATTGAAGACCGGCGATCTGAAAACCGATTCCTGCCAGCATACCCTGCGTCAGCGCGGCAGCCACACTTCCAGCGACAACGGCTCTTGAGACTCGAGAAAACTCCTCCAGGAGTTTTTCGACGTGACTTTCTTCCAGCGGTGACAGAGCCATGAGTTGCTTCGCGATTCGTGGCCCATCTGCGAACAGAAAGTACATCGTTACGATAAAGATCATGATGCCAAAGACAGTTCGACCGACCATGATCCCTGCGCGACCTCCATAAGACGAGATCCAGCCAGGTGTCACCGCAAAAAAACTGCTCGTCCAGTCGCGAAGATCTTCAGGCGTGGGGTTGGCGATATTCCTGACGACGGCTCTCGTCGCTCCTCCCAGGAATTCAATCCTGTATTCCTGGAAATGCCGAGATGCCATTTCCATTGCCTGCTGATAAGCCAGCGTTCCGGGTGTCTCCTTCCGGGCGTTTGCCAGAGCATACAGCATTGACTGTGCTTCCGAAGATTTCGGGGAGTTATGATCTTCGTCCAGAGACACCAGCAACCGCTGCAGTTCCTGCTGTAGACGCATTAAAGCTTCCGGATTGCCGTTGGCTACTGCGCTTTCCCGAGCATCGGCCAACAGTCGTTCAAAGGAACGTTCGGCGAATCGCATTTCAACGACATGCGGATAGTCAAGCCCCAGTGAAAACCGCGCGCGTTGCAGTTTGTCTCGAAGCTCACCATCGTCCAGATTTCGGATCAGCTTCGCGGCTTCGTTGCCCGCCAGCAGCAGCACCAGACTCGATGGTGCAATCACCAGCAGCAACACGGCAGTCATCGAAATCAAAGCTGCGACACGATTTCGACCGCGAAGGAGCCGCGTGCACCATGTGTGAAATGGACGAAACATGACGACGCTCACCATTGCCAGAAAGAGCGGCAAAAGCAGAGTCGATGTCACTTCAAAAAACAGGACGCCAAAGGCTCCCGTGACGAGGACCAGTGTCACAAACGAAAGAATTTTCCCCATTGTTATCAGCCTCGTTCAGCACGCCCAATCGCTTTCAATCAGCATCCTGACGTTCGGTGCAGGTGCCATGCGTAGGCTGCATCGTATCGATTTTGCGCTCATGCAGAAATTGTTTCGCTCAAAAGTCAGCGGCGAGCTGCTGGGCGTTAGCCCTCCGTGGATAATGCATGACTGCTCCAGATCTTCCGAGCACAGCAGATACCGGACCGCGCACGAATAGAAATCGTGCTGTGTCATGGTGCCGTCGAAATCGGACACGAGTCCTCTGTCAAACGCCATTCGGCTCTCCTTCAGTATTGTTCTGCGATGCACGTTGCGCAAGAATTGCAGTAAAACTGCGGACCTCGCAATGAAGACTCGACTGCAGGAATTGGGAATCGGCCATTCTCAAAACCCCCCTTGCACCGTCGATGTCCAGCACGATCTGCTACCATCAAAAATCAAATCGGTCCTCCGCCAACGATCACCTGAAAAGATAATGGTTCACACACGTCCGGATTCCTCCACAAGGATTTCCAGACATGCAGATCCAAGAATGTGGCCCACATCGTGCCAGTAACCGTAACGCCCGGAAAGATCTCGATCGGCACACCGTATTCGACTCCACGGAACAACTGAATCGCCTTTTCAGTCGCGATGATTTCATGATACCAGAAATGCGACGCGGAATTGGATCCGGATCGCCTTAAACACAAAGCCATCTGATCATCAATGGCCGTTACGGATCTCTGATGTCGGTCAGGTCATGACTTCGGCTGCTTGCAGAGTCGTAACCGCTGATTTCCGTCATAAGTCGCAGCAAGCCATAGCACAGCCAGCTGATGAATAGTAAGGCCATCGGCTGCCGTTTCCGGACGGCCGGAGTTGCTGTAGCCCTCTGTTGCGCAGCGAGACACGGCTTTTTCTCGGCAGGCGTGAGTGCCTTCAATCCCCATTGGAAGTACTTCGCCGCCTGCTTTGTGCCGAAGACTCGAGCGATCCGTTTCGAGATTGCCGCCTGATCCGTTCCACGCCGACCAATCGCCACACTGGCCGCGATCGGAGTCAGTTCGGCCCTGATCTTTGCAATCTGTTTCTCTCGCTGTTTGCGGACCACTTTCTGATCGGCCGTGCTGAACACGAAAATCACGCGACCCGCGATGCTTCGCCCAGACGCATCATCATGAAACTCATG
>JANOZG010000183.1:0-10250 GCA_031429275.1 Planctomycetota bacterium | reverse complement strand
CACCTGACCGCAGAACAACCGCAGGCTATTGTGGAGTTCAAGAAGCGGCCTTTGAAGTCTGGTGAAGTTCCAGCGAAATAGCTTGCGTATTGACGCGGAATTGTTTCGCCATGCGAGGCATTCAGCGTAGTGTTCTGACTTGAAGCGGAAATGACTCGATCAGGACTCGCCCGTCGGTGACCTGTAGACATGCTGATCGACAGCTACTTCCGTGGCGGAATGGCTATGTACGGCGTTGTTCCGCCTTCGCCCTGTCTAATGGTTTTTGTTTTGCTCGCATGAGTCTCGCGAATGAGCGTTTCGAAGGGGTCTCCACTGAAGCAGACCTCGGCGAAAAACGTGAACACGGACGAGTCGTCGGTCACAAACATCGGAGCCAGCTTTCCGGCGGTGGTGGTGTAGCTGAAGCCGCCAAGGACCTCGGATCGTCCGTTGTTGCGTGTTTCGATCAGAGTCCCGCCGCGTTCCGTTTTGTAGCCGAAAACCCAGAAGTCACTGTTGTCGTTCACAACATGCGTTCCTTCATTCTCGACGTTCAGTTGTCGTCCCCAGACTCGCTGCTGGTTGAGTTTGAGATCATGAGTCACAAAGTCTTCGAAGAACAACTCGCCACCCTTAGCCTTTGATGTGCTGATCAGGTCACAGTCAGAAACGCTCCTGAAGATCACGGTTCGTTTTGTGTCGATCACAATGCCTCCGTGAATGTTCGCAAAGTGTTCGAACGTCACGGACGTCGATTCGCCGTCGGTGATTCGGAAATCCGGTTTCACCTGCGACGTGTCATCGATCCAGCCCCCGACGCCTAAGATTCGACGAACCTTGCCTCGGACGACGACTGTACTTTTGAGTGCATACGAGCCCGGCAGAAACACGGTCGTCGCGCCGGAGTCGATGGCTTTCTGGATGGCTGCGGAGGAATCTGAACCACCAGTCGGGTCTGCGCCAAAGTCGTCGACGACGGCCCATGACTTTGGCGAGTCATGAGGAACATGCGGCGTTTCCCTGACTTCCAGTCGCAATGACTTCAACGTCGAAGGAAACGGGCTGGTCGCCGGCTGCGAACAATATTCGTCGATGTATGGACCAGCACTGCCGACCTTATCGGGACCGACGATGCGCATAGCTGCAGCTGAGTCCGGCGTTTCGACATCGCCCAACGCTCGGCTATATCCCGACGTGCGAACGTCTCGCAGAAAGATGCGGCCGAAATTGTAGTTGATGATCGCCGGAAGATTTTTCGCTGCATCCTTTCCTGTAAGCTGAGCGTCGATCAGGCACAACGAGCCATAGGTTTTCACAGCGGGAACGGCATTGTCGCTGACAAGCTGGCGAATGCTGATCGCCTGGCCTTCATTGCTAAACCCGACGTCCGTCTGCCCCCGCAACGTGATTTGTTCGAACGTTTGTCCGTTCACGGCATTCGCTGTGGCGATCCCACGTTGGAAGCCGTCGACTTCGCAGTTTTTCACAAGCAGCGGGCCATTCATATCTCGATGAGCCAGATCGAGCCCCACAAAGCCGCTGCCCTGACCCGCGACAAAACGACAGTTGCGCACCGCGCCAGAGTTGTTTGAATAGAACTGCAGGCCGATCGCGCCGGGATTGTTGTTGCCGACGTCGAATGTCAAGTCCTGGACATAGTTGTGAAACCAGTCGGCTGAGCCAAATCCGCCACACCACATGATGGAGCCTGGCTTCTGAGGATCGCTGAAGGTTGCGTCCTTCAAACGGATCGTTGTCTTGCCAGCATTCTGTCCCTGAAGAAAGTTCATTCCCCATGCGTCGCCGCCCGCAGAGTTCTTTTTCGACCAGTTCAGCGTGCGAGAAACCAGATACGTTCCTTCCGGAAAATAGATCAGTTTGTGCAGCCCCATGTTGTCCGTCAGCGCGCGCTGAATGGCGTCGCTGTCATCTGCAATGCCGTCGCCGACTGCGCTGTACGGCGGCTGCTTGACATTCACCACAGCCGGAGTCACAGGGTATTCGATGCTTGGTGCGGCATCGAACTTTGCACCGGGCACTCCCCGGTCTTCGCCACGAGTCGCGCCTGCCGACGTCAGGAGAAAAGCGGTGATCCACAGGGTTCGAAACAAAAAACGCGGCGGAAGGCCAGAACGACAGAGCATCAGAAACTCCGCAGATCGAAAAAGATGGGGGGAACAGTCGGGGGGTGGCCTGACGAAACGGCGTCAGATTGGGGAGTTTAGGGCGAAGATTTCAATATAAAAATGGTCGCGTCGATTCGGTAGAACTGGGGTCTGGGAAATCTCAATCTGCGAAGGAACGCGACCACCATATCATGATGTGACTTAGAACCGGAAAAGAAAACTCAGCAATCATCACAATCTCGATCCGCAATGCGTCGCCGGTTGCAACGGCGAAACCGGCGCGTTCACAAACTGGAATGTGAGAATGATAAACTGTGGCAAACATGCCAGGAACTCGAGAAACGTCTTAGTGACATCACCTCAAAGCTTGAGAACGCACAGGCCTAAGTCGCTCGGCAATCGTCTGTTGAACGAAACTCCAGCCAGCCTTCCGTTCAGCGAGAAAGACCGTTCCACGGACATCAGTTCTGCCTCACCTCAATCGCGTTGTCCATAGAGCTGGGCAAACGTGTCGGATTTCGCGCCGCTGGTCCTACATTTTGATACTCAATCGGCTGACATACAGGGCACGATACGCCACAATTCGGAGAGACGCATGTGGGCCCGTTGCATACGAAGCACGTGCGTTGACGCTCGAGCGGACTGCATCATGCACGCTGAGATCTTGACGAATTCTCTTTCGGTAAAATTATGGCATCGTTTTTTAAATCTACTCGTCGCGTTGAATTCTGTGAAACCGACATGGCGGGCATTGTGCATTTCTCAAACTTCTACAAATGGATGGAGCAGGTAGAGCACGAATTCTTTCGTTCACTGGGCCTTTCGATTGTTGGAACTCAGCCGGATGGATCCGTCATTGGCTGGCCGCGTGTTTCGGCGCAATGTCGCTTTGAATCGCCGGCACGTTATGAGGAAACGCTGGAAGTGATGCTCACGGTACAACGGATTGGCGTCAAGTCATTGACGTTCGATGTGGCGTTCACACATAATGGTCGCAGCGTTGCGAAAGGCACAATGAAGACTGTCTGCTGCATCCTGCGGCCTGGGCAACCACTGCAGTCTTTGGAGATACCAGATTCCTACCGCTCAAAAATGGAAGAATATCGCAACACTTAAGCCGCAGGTCGCTGGCAGGTGTGTCTTACGAAATCACTCGCATCTAACGCTTGGCGGCTCACTCCGCTTGAAAGTTCTCGAGGCAAGAGCCTCGGAACAACCATGCCGAATTCAATTCTTAAACTCGCAATCGAAAACGGAAGACTATGCCTCTTGTACTCAACATGCACAATGTCAGTCGTTCATTCGAAACGCCTCAGGGTAAACTGGCGATTCTGCGCGATGTCAATCTTAAAGTCGTTTCGGGGAATGCGGTTGCTATTCGCGGACCATCCGGTTGCGGAAAAAGCACGCTGCTTTATCTTGCTGGAACACTGGATCAGCCATCATCCGGTTTGATTGAGATTCTGAGTGAGAACCCGTGGCGACTCAGTTCCGGTCGATTGGCCTCATTTCGAAATCAACATATTGGGTTCATATTTCAGGATCATCAGTTATTGCCCCAGTGCAGTGTGCTGGAAAACGTGTTGCTGCCTACGCTGGCTGGATTCGGATCGGAAGGAGATGTACGTCAGCGTGCCCATGCTTTACTGGAACGAGTTGGTCTGAAGGATCGACTTCATCACCGGCCGGGTCGATTGTCTGGCGGCGAACGCCAGCGTGTCGCTGTCTGCCGCGCGTTGATTCATCAGCCATCACTGTTGCTGGCTGATGAACCGACCGGAAATCTTGATCCGGTCACCGCATTGGAAATTGGAACACTCCTGCTGGAAGTCGCTGCGGAACATGATACAGCCTTGCTTTGCGTCACGCATAGTGATGCTCTGGCGGCGACATTTCCACATTCTGTCACCCTGAACAATGGCAGCCTGACGTTTACCGATGCGTTGGCACAACAGCAGAATTAATCCTATTTGCATTGGTGGCATTTCGATAAAGTTCGATTTTTGCCACGCGTTCGAGACTTGAAAGACGAGATTCCTGTATGAACCGCCGCCGGCTCGGTAACAGCGCACTCACTGTGACTGACATCTGCATGGGCACGATGACCTTCGGGACTCAGTGCGATGAAAAACTCTCATTTGAGATCATGGACCGCGCCTATGACGCGGGGATAGATTTCTACGATGCGGCGGAAATGTATCCTGTGCCACCAACAGCGAAGTTGTTTGGCGTCACAGAAGAAATCGTCGGACGCTGGCTCAAAACGAAGCCCCGCGAATCCGTGATTCTTGCGACAAAGATCACCGGACCGGCACATGGCTGGTTTGTGCCGCCCGTTCGACACGGCCATTCGGCATTGGATCGAGTGCAAATCATGCGTGCCGTCGAAGACAGCCTGCGACGATTGCAGACCGATTACATTGACCTGTACCAGACTCATTGGCCCGACCACGGGGCTCGCTACGAGGATGTCCTGGAACCACTGACAGAACTTGTAAAGCAAGGCAAAGTTCGCGTCATTGGAAGCAGTAATGAGACATGCTGGGGACTGATGAAGAGTCTTGCAGCATCGGAGAATCACGGACTGTGTCGTTACGACACCGTGCAGAATAATTTCAGTCTGATCAATCGTCGCTGTGAAAGTGAGCTGGCGCAGGTCTGCCGCAAAGAGAACATCGGCTTGCTGCCATTTTCACCGCTCGGCGGAGGCGTGCTTACCGGCAAATACATCAACAGCGATCCGCCGGGCGCTCGGTTTACGGAATACAAAAAACTTGGCGAACGTCAGCAACGCCTCGCCGACAGATTCCTTAACGATCGAGTTCGCGAGACGGTCGTCCGATTAAAAGTCATTGCTGATGACCTCGGCGTCACGCTCACCGCACTGTGTGTGGCGTGGAGCAAGCAGCACGACTTCGTCGCCTCCACAATCATCGGAGCCACCACGGTTGCCCATCTCAACGAAAGCCTGGCTGCCGATGGACTGGTTCTGGATAAGGAATCACTCAACCGCATCGACCAAATTGACGTTGATATTCCAACGCCAATGAAGGAGGACGGACTTCGACGGCTATAGTTCAGCCTGATGTGAGAGTGGTGTTCGGTTTCTTTAGAAGATTGGCAGAAGGAAATGTACCGGCTGAGCCTTAGGCGCTAGCCGATTTTTTGCACTCGAATCGGCTAGCGCCTCAGGCTCAAATCCATCGGGACCGGCAAACCGACCGTGCCTGCCTCTGTTGCATCCAGCCAGTCGTAAATGGGGAAATCGGCAAGATCTGCCGATTATTGGCTTCGACAGACATATTCGGCAGATATCACTGCATTTTAGTCGGTGTCATCCCGGAATGCGGTGTGTCAAGAGCAACTCACCTTGACCCTTACGCGTCTCCGTGGTTACCTTTAGCCGTTATTCCCGGAGATCTTGCGCGCCACGGATGGTCTGCGACTTCGGAGGTAAACGCCTTCAAACGGCTGATTCACCGCATGGATGTTCGACGCGTCATAGTGCTGATGCTGCTGACCGCAAGCTGCCAACAGGCGGTTGCTCAAAGCGGTGCTGCATCATCCTCGCGTGCTGGTGCCTCGCAGAATTCGGAGAAACTGCTCGTCCTTGTCGATGGTCGAATTATCACGGGACAGATTACACCCCGACCGGATGGTTACGACGTTCAAGTGGCCGGCGGCCGAATGTATATTGATTCAGATCGCGTCCGTTTCGAAGCGGCCAGTCTTCCGGCCGCCTATGATCGTATGCGAGATTCACTGACGGAACTCACACCAACAAATCACCTTGAACTTGCGCGTTGGTGTCTGGAGAACAAATTACACACACAGGCCAAACGTGAAGTTCTTGACGCGCTGCATCTGGATCCCAATCGCGAAGATGCCAAACGTATCCTGAGAGCGCTGGAACATGTCGGCGAAGAAACGACGACAACCCCAAAGGGATCAGGACTGACTGCATATCCTTCGCTGTCACAGATTCCGCGTCCGGCCATCGAATCGCGATCTCTGGCAGGACTCAGTCAATCCGTCGCACATGGATTTGTGCGAGACGTGCAACCACTTGTAATGAATAAGTGTGCGAACTCAGGATGCCACGGCACTGGGTCAAAGACCGACTTTCACTTGACATCGACACATCGCGGTTCGACTCCTGCCATTGCCGAACGCAACCTTGCCGCAGTGTTGAAGCAGATTGATTTTACGCAGCCACCATCAAGTCCACTTCTACGCATTGGCAGTGAGGCTCATGGCAACATGTCTGCAAGCGCCTTCCCCGGACGTTCTGGTGCGGCCCAGTTGCGGAAGCTGCAGGAATGGGTGATGCAGGCTGCCAACGATATAGCACCACAGGCAGCAATCGTGGCTGAAACTCGGCCTGCCAAAAAATCGTCGGCCTTATCGGGTATTCAACAAGTATCAGCAACCAGCGAAGACTCTGCCAAGTCGCAGACGATACGGGCGATGGCTGATCGCGATGAAAATCCACACGCTCGAACTTTGACGACAGACGACACTGACGGACGATTTCTTCAGGAAGCGAAATATGCAAATCGACAAGATGCATTTTCGCCTGATGAATTCAATCGTCGTTATCACGGCGGTTCTGGTACACCAGTATCCGTTCAATCCGCTTTGACAGCACAAGAATCCGCTTCATCTGACAATGAAAACAACGATGCTCAAATTCCCTGAGCAGATTTGGATCACGAAACCTGCGGCAGAAATCAGCCAATGTTTCCAAAGGAAATTGCCCATGGCCAACAGACTCATTGCAATCTCGATCATAGCAACTCTGCTCTTTGGAGCCGGTTGTTCAAAGAATCGCGGTTGGCTATCGCGCAATGACCTATCGGAAATGCAGGATCCGTTTATGGAACCTGACAGCGCCGTCGCGAAGTCGTCCGGCAAGAACTCAGATGCTTCAGGACGTGCGGCTCTGGAAGATTCCGAACCGGCAATGGCTGAAGGACGTGCGAGAGTCTCCGGACCCAAGCCTATTCGACAGGCGGCAGCAAGCACCTCCCAGAATGAGAATGGTCGGCTCGTTGCACCGGCCAGCTATCCAGACGATGTCGCGAATGATGCGATGACTGCGGCGGATAGGGCTGCTGCCAGTGCAGACGGCGTAAAATCGTATTCTGGTCCGGCACTGTCCGATTTTTTGCAGAAGAAAAAAGCATCGGCTCGTGAAGCTGCAACCAGTGTGGAAGAACTTCCTTCTCGGACGGTTTCGTCGGCCGCCGCTGCCGCTCGCGAATCAATGAACCCAGCCGCAACGAAAGCTGCACTGCCTGACCTGAATCCAGAAGCGGAAAGCTTTCACAACTTCCTGAGCGAATCAAAAACTGATATCGCCACGACTTCGCAGAAATTGAAACAGCAAGGCTCTGATACACGCAATGACGCGGACGACTTTCTCTCCACCGCTGAGCAAATGAAGAGCGAATGGTCAACGTCTGCGAACTCCGCCCGTGCAACCATCACAGGAGCACCGACGGCAGCAAAGGAAAAGGCGGAAACAGTTTTTGATCAGGCTCGACAGGCAACTCGCGAAATGGCTGACTCAATGCTCACGCCGGAATTTGACGATGCCAGTGATGACGTCGCCGAGCCGTTAATTCCGCGACCCAAAACAGCGACCGGCGGCACAACACTTTCCAAGGCGAAAGCACCTGCGGAAAACAACTTTTCTGATGAAGAAAATCCTTTCGCTGATTCGTTCGAAGAGTTTAATTCCAGTGGCTCTGGCGTCAGCGGTGCAAGCATTTCACAGAAGCCCACGACAAAGCCGGCCGCAAAATCCAAATCCTCCGGGAGTTCGCTTGACGACGATTTTCAAATGGACACAGGCTGGAAACCAGCCAACATGACTCGGCCGTAAACGACGTTATTAAGCACTGGCACATAAGTACTTTGGAAAAACTCGTTTGACCGTCAGCCGCAGGCGTAGGCAAACGATGACAACGAGTACGCCTGCGGCTGACTGTGAAACGTAGAAGAATCTTCACCGTGCTTACGCTTTGAAAATCTTCTCACGCCCATCAACCACGTTCTTTGTGGCGTTGCGTGTATCGAGCACCATGTTCGAATGTTTAACGATGTGTGGATAATCGAACGCCGTGTGATCCGTTGAGATCAAAGCGCAATCCTGTGATGCAAGAAACTCGGCGGTGAGTTCCGTGCTCTTCATTGGCGGCAGATGATAGTGCCGCATTTTCGGCAGTGACGGAACGTGTGGGTCACTGTAAGTCATCACGGCGCCACGCTCCATCAGCAGTTCCATGAGTTCGAATGAAGGACTTTCCCGAGGGTCATCGACATCCTTTTTGTAGGCCATTCCCAGCAGGCAAATCTTGCTGCCTTTGATCGGCTTGCCTTGCTCGTTCAGGAATTCCGATAGCCGACTGATTACGTATCGCGGCATACTGGCGTTCACTTCACCGGCAAGCTCGATGAATCGCGTGTTCATGCCTTGCATGCGAGCCAGCCAGCTGAGATAGAACGGATCGATCGGAATGCAGTGACCGCCCAGACCCGGTCCTGGATAAAATGCCTGAAATCCAAAAGGCTTTGTCTTGGCAGCATCAACGACTTGCCAAATGTCGATACCCATGCGGTCAAACAACGTCTTCAGTTCGTTCACCAGCGCGATGTTGACGGCGCGGTAAGTGTTTTCAAGGATCTTGCAGGCTTCCGCGATTTCCGCGTTGGCGACGCGTACAACTTTTACGATCGCGTGAGCATACAACGCACAGGCAAGGTCACTGCTTTTGTCATCAATGCCGCCGACAACTTTTGGAATGCCGGCGGCAGTGTAGTCCGGGTTGCCCGGATCTTCACGTTCCGGGCTGAATGCCACGAACACATCTTGACTGCAAACGAGTCCGGACGAATTGCGATTCAAAATCGGCACCATCACATCACGCGTTGTGGTTGGGTAGGTCGTACTTTCCAGCACGACCAGTTGTCCCGGACGCAACACGGCAGCGATCGCTTCGGAAGTGGACTCGATATACTGCAGATCCGGATCGCGACTGGCACTGAGTGGCGTTGGCACGCAGATCAGCAATGCGTCAGCTTCTGAAAGGCGGCTCATGTCATTCGTGGGATCGAGCATCCCGCGCTGAATCCAGTCGGCAACCTTTTCTGATGCCAGATGCTTGATGTAACTGCGTCCAGCTTTGAGCTGCCGGACCTTTTCGCCATCGACGTCAAATCCAATGCAATGAAATCCCGCATTCGTAAATGCACTGATCAGCGGCAGGCCAACATAACCAAGCCCGATGATGCCAATTTTTGCCGTCTTGTCTGCTATCTTCGCAGCAAGTTGGGAAGCCAGTTTTTCAGTTGTCACAGCGGACATGGATCGTTGATTCCAATGATTTAGATGGTACGTAGCTCGACTCTCCAGAGTCGAGACAAATCCAGCGACGGTACCCGAGTGGCGTTCCGATCGCCAAGAAACAACTCGGCTCTGGAGAGTCGAGTTACGCGATTGCTGCGCATACTGAACGACAGCCACTCTCCCGGAAAGCATTTCTCTGCAAAATATCGTTAAGTACGTATTCAGGGAGCCAATTGTGCGTAATTTTCTGTGAAACTGCTTAGTCAGGACAAAGTTGGCTTGCCGAAACCCGATTAGGATCGGACGATCTGCATATGGACTGGCAAACGCTGACAACAATTCTGATACTCGCATTCGCAGCCGCAATCCTGCTGAATCGCGGCTGGGCGTTTCTGCGTAGCGGAAAAAAGGGCGATTGCGGATCTTGTGGCGGCTGCTGCGGTTCTTCGAAAAGCACGGAACTTTTGCAGCTTGTGCATCTTGGGACTGGCGAGAATTCGCAAAAAAACGCCGCAGGAAGCCAGCGATCGGCGGATGTTGTGGCTGAGAAATCAGGCTGATTCCAACGTTTTCGTCGTATGAAGTGATTCCCGGCGTTGATCGATGAATGCGTTGTCGATACTCTTTCCCGTTCCCCGCAAAACGGCATTCGGCCAAGCGGGTGTTTTCTCTACACGCAGCCGCTTCATTGCGGGTCTTGCCTGTCAGATTCAGCGTGTTTATGTCTTCGCGGACACTTTTCTTCGCTGGAAAAAGGTGACGGTCGCTTCGCGCGTGTCGAAGTGATGGTG